>JAQZBD010000009.1 GCA_029239235.1 Herbinix sp. | reverse complement strand
CTCCTACGCTACTCCTTTATTCGGCAATAAGGATTACTTCTGGAGCCTTTCCTTACAAAAACATGTGGCGAAGGAGTATGGAAGGCTTTGCAGCAAGCTGATCCTGCATTATTATGAACAGAAACAGTTTTGGGAGGCAGAGGAAGTAATACGGTATTATATGAACTGGCACCTTGAGGATGAGGATATGTTACGGGAATGGCTGAGGCTTGTAGCTGTATGGGAGGGATACGGGGAAAAGGCGGAGGTGTATCGGCAATGGTTTAATGAAAAGCTAAAGGAGGCAGAGCTGCCCTTGCTGGATTAATAGAAGATCAGAATAGTAAAAAAATGACCGCTGATTTTTCGGAATCTGATAAATCAACGGTCATTTTCTGTCCTTTTTGAGAGATTTTTGAGAGATTAGTTACGTATAATGGAAATAAAACTGGAAATATGATGGGTTTTGTTGTCAGCTATTTTGCCATAATTTTAGAAATACAATTTTTGGATTTTTGATGCACAACGCCAGTAAGAAAAAATAAATCAGATGGAAGAGGAGGATATTATACTATGAGAAAACAAAAATTGTCCCGGCGTATGATGGCTGTCATTCTCGCGGCGGTTATGGTATTGGGAGGTACATCCTGGAGGATACCCCGGCAGTTAATTCGGTCACGGGACCCGCAATTTTACTGGGTGTTTCCCTGCCGGACTACCAAATTAACGAAGATGATTATAACTGGACAAGCGGTGAGCAAACCGTTACACTGAACGGAAACGATACTTTCACAATTCTGAATGCACCGCCGGTGGATGCTAAGATCTCAATTGATGTGGCGTCAGTCTCAGGTTCCAGTATAACGATTGTGGGTGACGCCTCAACAACCTACAACAATGTTTGCATTAACGTTAAAAGGGATATAAATTTAACGCTTGATAATTTGAAGATTGTAGCACCGGATACCTTTGGAGGCTTATTTAGCTACCCTGCCCTTTTATGGAACAGCTCCGGCGGAGCTGCAACACTGACGATTTCCGGGCAATGCAGCCTTTCCGGAAGCATGTTCGGTTCCGGTATTCAATCCATCGGCAGTCAGCAGCTGACCATTATCGGCAACGGCGGTGGCGATGATAGGTTGATTGCACAGGGAGGAAGCTATACAATTCCTGAAATTAACAAAGGGCAGACGATGGGATCCGGCATCAGTATGCTCAACGTTACAAGTGGAACTGCCAGACTGGCGATCGAAGAGGTAATCGTTGAAGCGACAGGCGGTAAGGATATGGGAAGCTTCGGCGTGGGAGGTTCCGGTATTTCTGTTACGAATGGTAATATGGATATTGTTGACGCGGCCGTAACCGCTGCCAGTGGTACTGACTCTAATGCTACAGCCGTTATGACAGCTATTGGAGCAGGAGATATTTCCATTACAAACAGCAGCGTGACCGCTATCGGTGCCGACAATGCCAGTGCTGCGGGTGATACCGGTATCAGTGCTGCGAAAGTCACAATAAACAGCGGTACGGTAGTGAGCCAGGCGGGGGATAGTATTTCTGCGAAAGGAGGAACTGCGCTTTCCATAGGGGCACTGCTGCAGATAGCCGGTGGAACTGTGACAGTGACCGGTGGGGATAGTTACAGCGAGGAAGGAGGAAGAGCAATTACTATTTGGCCAGGGACATTGCAGATATCTGGCGGAACAGTGACGGCGGCTGGCGGTAAGAGTGTTAATCAAAGCGGAGGAGTAGCGGTTTACACAGGAACGCTGCAGATATCTGGCGGAACAGTGACAGCGGCTGGCGGTAACGGGATGGGAAATGGCGGTCATGGTTTTTTTGTCGCCAGCGGTAGAGCCACACTGGAAACTGGTGCCAACTTTACTACAGTCGGTGGTAATGGAACAACAGGAGTAGGTGGTGTGGGTCTGAGGGCATATGGTTATAATGGTGGCGATAATACCGTTACGATAGCAAACAGTGCCGGTGACATTTACATACGTGGCGGGCAAGGTGTGACAGAGCAAAGAGCATCCGTTATGGGAGGAATTGTATATATCGGCACAGGAAATGTCGGTAATGTGATAGAGGAAACCGGTGTAAGTGGGTTCCACATCAAGAACGCACCAGGCAGAGACGATGTACACAAGATAAGCGTCAGCACAATTCCGGCTGCGGAGGTTACAATCCGTTGTGTTGTTGGAGGAGGGACTCCATCGGAGTACACCTACCGCTCCAAAGCGGATCAAAGTGGAACCGCATATCTTTGGCTTCCCGCAGGAGGCCAGGTTCTAAAGGCTGACAGTTACTCCGACACCAATACTACCGTAGTGGCTAACGATACGAATACGGCTGTGCTGAGTGGGCAGCCCGTTGTGACAGCACACGATTCCGCGGAGCTGCAAACCTATATGGCAGCTTCTTATATAACTACAATTAACCTTGTGAGCGGAGCCACCTATAAATATCCGGGCGGAACAGTCTCCCGTGATTTGACCATAAACGGTAACAATGCAGTGATTGAGGCAGGAACTGGCGTGAATGATACCATGATAAGGAGCGATGACGTTACAGTAGATAGCTCGGCTTTGGCGAACTATACCGGCGTGAAGACTTTTCTGAAGGTCGAAGGTACTGGAAGTGCGCTGAAACTAAAGGACGTGGTACTGAGGAACGGTATTCAAAAAAACGGAGCAGATAACAAGGACGACGGTATATTTACGGTAATTAATGTAAAGACCGGTGGATCCCTTTCAATGGACGGTGTAACCTTGGAAGGCTTCCATAACAATCCGGCACCCGGAGATAACCTTAGCTTTGGCATCCATGCAGAACCGGGAGCCGTGTCAACTGTAATAGAGAATTGCCGATTCGATAGCAGCAATGCCTTCCGAAATGCAGTAGCAATTCGAAAAGGAGCAATGCAAATCAGCAACAATGCTTTTGAGGGGACGGACTATCCCGAAAGATTGAGACAGTCGGACGGCTATGAATATGCAATATATATCTATGGAGGTAATGGAACAGTAGCGCAAAACACTATTACGGGCTATGACAGTACTACACAGTTGGGTTATGCAAGTGCAGGAATTGCCGTTATCGGCTTCTACAGTACGGAAGTGACCATTGAAAACAATGTACTTTCCTATAATGAAAGCGGAATTGATATTACGGGGACCTGGACTCCATATTCTATAAACACAAATATGAAGGTGAATGGGCAGCTACTAGCTTCCAGTGAAGATGCATATGCCATAGGAGAAGTCTTGAAGGCTGCCAATACCCAGGAGTACGTATCAGCTTCTCTTAACCAGAATGATGAAGTGCAATTGACAAATTCAAGTGGAGGGAAATACTTTGCAGTGCTTGGAGGGTATCGATCCCCTTGGATCAATGTTACTGGTACCGAAGAGAACACTGTGTCGGTTTGGTTCCCGGCAGCGGATATTGATACACTGAATGCTGCAGATTTAATTGAATTTGAGGTGCAAACAGATGGCGGCACAAATTGGACTGCAGTAACCCCAATCTGGGTACAGGAGCCGGCAGAAGCAAAGCTGACACTGACGGAGGGCCACGAATACAGCATCAGAGCGAAGCTGACACATACAAGCTATGTAGATGCCGGAGACCCCACTACTCGGACTCTGATTACCTATTCCAATCCGATCACAGTAACGCCAACAACCTTTAGTGTATCAGAGACAGGAACTGTAACCTTTGATGAATTGACAGAAGGATATAGTGTAGCGGATAGAGACACAGTCACAAAGACCATAACACTGACCAAACAGGGAACAGGAGCAATCACAGGACTGACGGTAACCTTAAGTGGTGGAGATGATACGAAGTTCCTGTTAGGAATCGTTCAGCCGGGAGCCCTTGGAGCCGAAACCCAGTCCACTAACTTCCTTATCCGTCCAAAGACAGGACTGGCAGCTGGAACCTATACGGAGACGGTGACAATATCGGCAACAGACCAGAGCACAAAGACCTTTGATGTAAGCTTTACGGTAAATGCAGCATCGGTCACTCCTGCAGCACCGAACGTAACCGCAAATGATACTACCAATCAATTAGAGGGTGCGACAGCAGTGATGGAATACTCCACTGACGGAGGAAGCACCTGGACTAGCTATAACCCGGATAACGCCCCGGCGTTTACAGGAGATAGAACGGTAAAGGTAAGGGTGAAGGCAGAAGGAAGCAATCCGGCAGGAGAAATAACAACCGTAAACTTTACTGCTAATGTAATAACACCAACGCCAACACCGGATCAAGCGCCAGCTCCAGTACCGGCACCAGTACCAGCACCAACACCTTCTGTTGAAAAGATTACAGTTGAAGTAAAGCAGGGTAATACAGAGAGTACGGTTTCTCAGATAACGATAGAGAGAACAACCGATGCCAACGGGCGTAAGTCTGATAAAGTTACCTACGAGGAGCAGAAGGCTGTTGAAACCATCGAACGGTTGAAGAAAGAGAAGAAGGATACAGCGCGGATTGTAATTCCTGATGAGAAAAAAGAAGTTTCTGAAACGATTGTCAATATACCCAATAATTCATTGAACCTGTTAGCAGAAGGGCAAATTAGCCTTCAAATTGATACGGAAAAAGCCAAAATAGATATCCCTATGGGATCCCTGCAGAAAGCCGGCGAACTTATGGAGCAGGATATGTATTTCAACCTTGTACCAATCGAAGAGGAGGTACAAAAGGAAGAGGTGGAAGAAAGAGTCATACTTCAAGTTGGGGTAATTAACGGTAATGCATCAGGTACGATATCGATCGTGGGGAATCCGATAACTATTGAGACTAATATGCCCTCCTCTGAGGTGGATATTACCCTTCCCTTAACTGGAATAGAGATACCGGCCGACCCGGAAGCAAGAGAAACCTTCTTAAATCAACTGGCCGTGTTTATCGAACACAGCGATGGAGAGAAGGAATTAGTTCAAGGCGAGATCGTGGAATACAGACCAGGTGTACCTGGCATCAAATTCCACATTTTGAAATTCAGTACCTTCACCATTGTAAAGGTGGAGAAATCCTCAGCTTGTGACGTAATCAAGGTTACTGTACCGGCAAAAGCTACGATCAAAGGAAGTAAGATCACCGCGACAGTGGACAATGCAACCAAGAACCTTACAGTAAATGTAACAGTAAGCGATAAAGCTTCCTGGAAACTGTATTCAGACAAAGCCTGCAGCAGGGAGCTGAAGGATCGGAAGCTTACCCTCAAGGTTGGTGCCAATACGGTGTATCTGAAGACAACGGCAGAGGACGGAAGAACAAGCAAGGTATATACCGTAACAATAACACGCCGGGAGCTTCCCAAACAATTAATCATTATCGCGAACAAGTATGACTTTGCTGATGCCTTTGTCGGAGGTGTTCCGGCTCTCCAGAGCGGCGGGGAAGTCATTACCGCCGGTATAGCTCCGGCAGATGCGAAAAGGCTGGTAAGCTATATTAAGAAGAACTACACGAAGCAGGATAAGATCTATATCCTTGGTCTGGAAAAGGCAGTAAACAAAGATTTGGAAAAGCTGCTGAAGAAGGAAGGCTACTCTGACGTAGTAAGGATTGGCGGTAAGGATAAGTATGAGACTGCCAGAAAGACAGCGGAAATCGTGAAGCTTTCAGAAAAAGTCCGTGTAGTACTGGTGAATGGAACGGTGAAGCCTCAGGATGCAGAGAGTATCCAGAAGATATGTGCAGAAAAAGGCTATCCCATCCTGCTGGTACAGAAGGATAATCTGACCTCTTCCACACTGGAGGCATTGAAGGAAATTAAGCCCGCCCGGGTATATATCCTGGGAGACCAGACAAAGATCAGCTCCAAGGTAAAGGATCAGGTAAGCAAGGAACTGAAACTGAAGAACAGCAACATCATCAGAATCAAGTCAGGTAAAGAGATTAAGTAGGATATATTAAAATTCCTTCCTATGCAGGTTTTTGGATGAAAGGCAAAGAGATAAGCCTTTCCCTCAAGTGATACCGATACCGCATAAGAATTGGGATGCGGTTCAGCAAAGAAACAAGGATTGGGGAAAGCCCTTTGCCGGTAAGAAATTATAAGGCAAAGGGCTTTTTTCTCTTTGGATCTTTGTCGGTCAACTTTTTTAACTCCTTGGTACTTTTATTCAAACTCGTTGCTTCTGTTTAAACTCGTTACTTCTATTAAGAAGGGTACTTTTATTCAAATGGGAATCGGAAGGGTAAGTCAAAGCGGTCACGAAGGGCAATGAATTCCTTTTGTACGGATTCTCCAATGGGAACGCCCTTATTGCTTCGTTCCAGCCAAACTTTATACTCCTTTTCACCAGCGGTATAGATACGTTCCTGATCAGGAGCTTTCTTTGAAGCCCGTAACTCACGTAGGATATCTCCGGTGGTTTTCTTAAAGCTATCTAAGCCCATAAAGGCCTCAGGGTCAATGGCTAGAAAGAAATGCCCAAGCTGATAGGGTACCTTCTTACCATCTTCTCCAATTCCGGTTAATAATTTTAAATAATTGCCCGCCTGCAATGCAGCAGATAAAATCTCTACAACAGTAGCATAACCATAGCCTTTATAGCCACCTAGTTCTTCGCCAATACCGCCCAAAGGTGCAAGAGCAGCGCTGCCCTGGGTCAAATCGATTAATATTTTCTTACTATCCGTCTGAGAGGTACCATCTTCTCCGATCACCATTCCCTGTGGTGTGGGCTTTCCGGTGCGGGCATAATATTCGATCTTACCTCGTTGTGTTATACTGGTTGCACAATCAAGAACGAAAGGAAATTCTTCGTCTGTGGGCATACCAAAAGTAAGCGGATTCGTGCCTAGCATATTCTCAACGCCAAAGGTTGGCGCAATGGAGGGACGGGCATTTGTGCCGGTAATCCCGATAAAGCCTTGCTTGGTTGCCATGGTTGCATAGTAACCGGCAATTCCATAATGTGTAGAATTACGTGCAGCAACCATACCCAAACCATATTTTCTGGCTTTATCGATAGCCATCTGCATGGATCTGTGCCCAACAATCATCCCCATTCCATCATGTCCGTCAACAACTGCTGTTGTTGCAGTTTCACGAACAATTTCAAAATCGGTAACAGGCTTCTGAACACCTTCCAACAGGCGATCCACATAAATCGCTTTAAAGCGATTACAGCCGTGGCTTTCAATGCCTCGTCGGTCACTTTCTAGCAGAACATCCGTGCAGATAACTGCTTCTTCGTGGGGAACTCCCAGCTTTTCGAAGGTCGCAATCATGAAATCGCCAATTAGTTCCGGGGAAATATAGGGTCTCGTCTCCATAAATAATACCTCCTTATAAGAATCATCGGTCGCCAAGTACTTATCCAGATGTATTAGATCTGTTTCTATTATAAACTATGGTTTTATTCTTAAGCAATAGCAGAAGTGTTTTTGCTGTAAAATAATGCTATATTTATGCAAATGAACCAAAGCTAAAAATGCGCCGTAAAGTATTCTTATGCCAGTTTACCTATGAATATGATTAACGTATTTGATATTACTGATTTTCTATAAATCTCGTTGGAGTCGATAAACAGTCCACTCATCCATGGGCTTAGCTCCAAGTTGCTTATAAAACTGTATCGAAGGCTCATTCCAGTCTAAGCAAGACCATTCTACCCTTCCGCAACCACGTTCCGTGGCAAGTGTTGACAGATATGCAAGTAGAGCTTTTCCAAAGCCTTTCCCCCTCATTTCCGGTTTTACAAACAAATCCTCCAAATATATCCCCGGTCTGCCCAGGAACGTAGAAAAATTGTGGAAGAATAGGGCGAAGCAGACAGGCCTTTGTTGATATTCTCCGATGATTACTTCCGCTTTTTTCTGTTGAAAGATAAATTCAGTTAACAACTCCTCTGTTGCAACTACGTCCTCTAGCATACGTTCATAATCAGCTAGCTCTTTGATGAATTTTAAAATCAGGCTAACGTCAGTCGGTTCTGCAATTCGAATCTTAAAGTCATTGATGGTTACTTCCGGTATCATACACATTACTCCTATCGTGATAAGTATTCTACTAACATAGCTATTAGTTTGTAGTATTATAGCACTTTCCTTATTGATGTACATAGAAAAAAATACCTTTATATCAAAAAGAATGCGGATTGCGTCGAGGTTTGACATATATTATACTTGATGTAGAAAGAAAAAATAGTAGATTTACTTAAATGAGTTTAACATTTAAGCAGCTAAAGCATAAGGCAATACGAATTAAAGATTAGGAATTAATATAAAGGTGAGGAAATAGTGATATGAAGATAAGGATAAAAAATTTTGATATTCTGCAAATAGCAGACTCGGGTCAATGCTTTCGAATGAATCAAATAGATGCACCATCAGGAAAGATAAGATATGAGATGATTGCCTATGGTAAATATCTGGAGCTAGAGCAAGTGGACAAGGATCAGGTTGAACTCTTTTGCTCTGAGGAAGAATATCATGAGATCTGGGAGGAATATTTTGACCTATCCTATGACTATGAAAGTATAGTGAATACGTTAATAGAGGGAGAAGACCCATTTTTAAAGGAAGCAGCAGCCTATGGAAGGGGAATACGAATCTTAAAGCAGGAGCCCTTTGAAGCAATGATAAGCTTTATTATATCTCAAAATAAAAATATTCCTGCCATACGAAGCGGGATTGAAGCGATCTGTGCTAGGTATGGAGAAAGAATAGTAATATCTGAAAAAAGCGGGAAAGATTATTATGCTTTTCCCACCCCGGATGCTTTAGCGAAAGCTGACAAGGAGGAGTTGCGCAGACTTAAGATGGGTTATCGGGATGAATACATAATTAGCGCGGCAAAGGCGGTACAAAAGGGTGAGATTAATCTTGAATATTTAAAACAAATTGGTTTTGATGAAGCGGTAAAAGCATTAAAAGGAGTTCATGGTATCGGGGACAAGGTAGCAAATTGCATATCTTTGTACGGTTTACATCATATTGAAGGATTTCCGGTAGATGTTTGGATTAAGAGAGTTATCGATGAAATCTATCATAATAAGTTTGAGAAGGAGCAATACTTTGGGTATGCCGGAATTGTTCAGCAATATATGTTTTACTATATGCGTTATCTGAAAGGCAGGGGTTAATTAGAATTATTATTCAAGACTAAATTTTCATTAAAATTATTTATAAATTATAAGCAATTGTTTTAAAATATTCATGAGTATAACCATGAAGACATTCGGAGAAAATAGTCGAGAGATGATTTTTATAATCTCGATTTTAATTATGAAAGGTGGATTCATGAGTATGAAAAATGAAAGAAAGGCTTCAGAGACAGAGCACAGAGTAGAGAATTTAATCAGTTTGGTCGAAAAGCAAACTCGAACTGAGAGACATTTGGAGGAGCATACCGATATATCCTCATCTCCGGAAAATATAAAGCATGCAAAGGAAGTAAACCAAAATCGCCAGCATGAAATAGAGAATCTGAAGGATATCTTGGCACATGGGGAAAAAGATAATGCAATTAAGAACACAGAAAAGCGTATGCGAAATACCGGAGGCTATTTAAATAACAATGCAGATCACATGGATGGTCAGGCATTAAAAAATGCTCAAACAAAGCAGGAAAATAGAAGAGATCAATTAGAGCAAATGAAATAGAATAATAAAGGAAACAGAACACACGCCAATAAGAACAATAAAATGAAACACAAAATTTAAGGAATTGATTTAAAAAAACATATGATTAAATGAAGTAATCATATGCAACAGGAATAGGGATATTTCATCCATCGATATAAGATCATCGGATGAAATATCCCTTAAAATTTATGACTGTTTATTGACCTTTTAATTCATTATAATTAATAGCCTTCATTCCTACGGCTTAGTCTTAAATCATGTCTCTTTTGCCCGCCGGCCCATTCTGCTCTTTCTGACTCGGTTTCTAATAGTAAGGGAGGAACCCTTGCTGGCTTTCCCTGTGGATCAATTGCAACCATGACCAGATAGGCGCGATTTATGACCTTTCGGATACCGTTAAGATCCTCGGCATAGGTGTCAACACGTATCTCCATAGAGGTTTTTCCTACAAAAGTAATTCTACCGATCAGTACCAAAGTATTATTCACAAAGGCACCGGCTTTAAATTGCAGATTATCTATGGCAGCAGTTGTTACATTGCAACCAGAGTGACGTCTGGCTACAACGGCTGCTACAACATCAATCCACTGTACCAATTGGCCGCCGAATAGGCGATCCGAGCCATTTATATGAGAGGGCATTAAGATCTGCACCTGTTCTGTTAGTGAATCCAAGACGCGTTTCGCTTCCATTAAAAATCCTTTCATTCAGAAGTTTTTGAGTATATTCATTTTATTTTATACCTACATGAGAAACTTGACAAGGGTTACTAAACCAGTATCCAAAAAAAATGACATCTTACCGTAAAAATCTGCATTTACTTGTATTTTTGAACAACTATAATTAGAGAGAGGTATTTCTGAATAGGCCATAAGAAGGATGTGGCTTTATGATTTTTATGTTCAATTCTACAAAAGGAGGGAGATCAGAGGTAGCATTCATACCCTGAGGAGGAAGACGATGAGGTCATTTAAGAATGAAAAAGGCTTGACTCTTACATCGATTATAAGGAATAGAAAAGTATCGACCAAACTTTTCATCATTGTGTTGGCAGCATTTATTGTGACAGTGGTTAATGTAATACAACTGGGTGTTCAGACGAATAAAGTCAGTGTATTGTCGGAAGATACCTATTACCATCAGGTATACCGAAATACCAGAGGCATTATGAGCGCAGAGAGAAGCCTATACCAGGCGGCTTTATCCTTGCAGGCAATCGGATATGGTGAAGATAAGCTAGACGAGGAGGAAAAAAAGAAGCTTTTCAGTGATTATGAATTCAAATCGGAGAAGGGCTTGGAGCTTGTCAATAAGACAATGGATACATTGAAAGCCTATGCTGCCTTTGATACCTTTCAGTTCTCAGGACCGAAATATACAATCTATGAGCTTAATAATATGTTCCAGATCTCGTATCAAGATTGGAAAAATAGCTATAACCCTATGACCGGTGAAGGTGATATGATGACTCAGCAGGAAAATTATAAATATATGATCGACAATCTGAATTACATGTCGGATATATTAGAGGAATATAGTACGCAGGTGACTTCAAAAATAAGAAAAGATATGAAGGTGGATTTATTAAAGACAATATTGATTTCCACCGCAATTTCAGTAGGAATCATAATCCTTTCGATTTATATTGTCACTTATCTGAGAAAAAGCATTGAGCATGTTACGGCAGACATGGAGCAGATAGCTAAGAAAAACCTTACCTTTTTACCACATAGAATTCATTCGAAGGATGAACTGGGGGCTTTATCAGAATCGGTTGATTCGGTAATCAATTCTTTGAAAACTATTTTACAAGAAGTGATTCATTCGACGAAGCTATTATCTAAGTCATCAAAAAATATGAAAATGCATTCAGGAGAAGTGAACGGATCCATGACTGAGATTGCAAGGACGATTGACGAGATCGCAGAAGGAGCCAGTCATCAGGCAGAGGATGCAGAAAAGCTTTTAAATGAAATTACCAATTTGGGTAGTGTTATACAGAAGAATACAGATAGTGCTCACGAGCTGACGCTAGCCAGCAGTGCAATTCAACTTGCCACCGAAGAGGGCTTAAAAAGCGTCAATGCTTTAGAGCAGATTGCATCCCAAAATGAAGCTGCCTTTCAATCGATCTTCGACGTGATACATATTACAAATGATAATACGGGGCAAATTGGGAAAGCAATTGAAATGATTAGTTCCTTGGCAGGTTCCACCAAACTACTTTCTCTGAATGCAACCATTGAAGCAGCTCGTGCCGGTGAGGCTGGAAAGGGTTTTGCTGTAGTTGCAGAGGAGATAAACAAATTATCAGAGCAGACGGAAGCGGCTACGAAGATCATTGATACTATTTTGCAAACTTTAAACGGTAATATTATTAGTGCCGGTAATAAAAGCAGAGAGGTAAAGGAAACCGTAAAGCTTCAGACTCTGGGGGTTACGGATACGAAAGTGAAGTATCTGGCTATCGTGAAGGCTTTGAAAAATATTAATCAACAGATTAACCGTATGAATGACGTATCAAAGGATATGGAGCAGAGCAGGAATCATGTCATGGGCATTGGATCAAGTGTTTCTGCAATATCAGAGGAGAATGCAGCTAGTACGCAGCAAACAGCATCATCGATCCAAGAAGTCCTGGCTTCATTAGAGCAGATTAACTTCATCGGAGATGAGGTCGATGCTATGATTGTTGCAATTACCATGCTAGTCAAACAATTTCATCTGGAGGATGAGATTTTATTACAGAAGCTGCAATTGAATTAAGGAGCCGAGGCTTATATCTCGTAAAAGATGAGTAATTGGGTGAATTTGTGTCATTTATAAAAAAGGCAGACAGCAAAAATGATAATATTTTCGCTGTCTGCCTTTTTATAAGTTCGTAGTTGTCTACGAAAATAACGTACATTGGGTAACTAGATCATCTTCCTTAATTACTTCCAGCAAATCTTCCGGATGGAGAGGAGGGCTATAGACATAACCCTGAATAATATCGCACCTCTTGGAACGAAGCAGACAAAGCTGTTCTTCCTGCTCAACACCCTCTGCAACTACCCGAATATCAAGACTGTGTGCCAGTTGAATAATGGATTCAGCAATACAGGAATCCTTTTCGTTGGTACAGATATTGTCTATGAAGGATTTATCAATCTTTAAGGTATCAATCGGCATCTTTGTAAGGTAATTCAAGGAAGAATAACCGGTACCAAAATCATCTAAGGATATTTTTACACCAATTTTTTGCAGATTCTTAAGTAATTTGGTGGCATCCATAAGGGAAGAAACCAAGGTACTCTCAGTTATCTCCAGCTCAAGATATTCCGGTGGAAGCTTGGTCTCTTCCAGTATCTCCGATAAGGTAGACACAAAGCCTGGCCGGTTAATCTGTACGGAGGAGATGTTGACTGAGACAGGCCGGGGAGTTGCGCCTGAATCAATCATATTTTTAGTGAAGGTACATGCTTCCCGCAGCAGCCAGGAACTTAATTCAATGATTAAGCCGCTTTCTTCTGCTATGGGTATAAATTCACTTGGAGCAATATAGCCTAACCGATCATTGTAGATTCTCATCAAAGCTTCAAAGCCAATGATATTATTGGATTTCAGATCTATCAGTGGCTGATACTGAATATAAATTTCATTGTATTCGATGGCATTTCTCAGCACCTCAATAATAAGAGTATTACGATTTAACTCCTCCTCCATCTTGCTGTCAAATAAGGTGAATTTATTCTTACCGGTATCCTTTGACTTATACATAGCAATATCAGCATTTTTTATTAACACATTAGAGGTAAGGCCATTTTCCGGATAGATGGAGATACCTATGCTCATGGACACATATACAATTTCCCCATCCAAATCCAATGGATTTTTAAATACATCAATGATTTGAGATGCAAACAAAACTGCATCCATGGTGGAAGGAATAGCCTCCCGAAACAGTAAGAATTCATCCCCTCCGGCTCTTGCCAGCATACCGTCGGAATGTAATACGGAGGTTAAGAGAGCTGCTGTTTTCACCAATAAAGCATCACCATACTCGTGACCCAAGGTGTCATTTACGGTTTTAAAATTATCCAAGTCAACAAAATATACAGCATGCAGAGCCTCCTGTGGAGAGGAAGACAGCAGCACGGCATTTACATAGTCAAGGTAGGCAAGCTTGTTCGGGAGATTAGTCAAGGTATCATGATAGGCTAAAAATTCAATATGGTCATAGTTTGAGCGCAGTTGCTCTTCATTCATTAGCAATTCTTCATGCATGGATTCTAAATCCTGATAATTAGTCCGAATGATATGCAGCATTTTATTAAAATTCTTTGAAAGCTCGCCAAGTTCATTATTACTTTTTATATTGGATTGAACGGTAAGATTGCCGTCCGAGGCAGTCCTCATGGCATCCCTTAAGGCAATAATGGGTGTAGAATATTGCTTGGTAATTAAATTAGCACATAGAGTTATTACGACAAGTAATAGCAGGCATACCGTAGTAAGCAGACTTAGCATAAAATTAGTAAGAGATTTTATGCTTGCGGTGTCCTGCTTCATCAACAAAACCCAATTAAGGCTTGGCAGAATGCTATAGCCATATACTTGATTTGTATTTTCATAGAAATATTGAAAGGATCCGTTTTTTTCAATAAGACCGTTGTTAAAATCTTTTACAATGCCTGATAACCGATCAGAGTTGATTTTAGTTCCAATCAGGGACGCATTGGGATGATAGATAATATTACCACCCAGATCTAGCAGAATCGCAAATCCGGTTTCATCTATGGTTAGTGAATTAAGAAAGTTTCTAAAATAATCTGTATTTATCGTACTTACTATGTATCCGAGGACCATTCCTGATGTGGGTTCGAGTATGGGAGCGCCGATATCAAGGGTATAGACAGAGTCGTCACCCTTTTTCATAAGCTTTAACCCATCCAATCCTACCGCAGTATTTTTGGTGGTGAATATATAATTTAACGTATTCTCGGACTCAGTCGAGGTACCAACTAGTTCGCTGTCAGAGCTTGCAATGATTTCTTGCCTTTTGTTGTAAAGCAGGATATGTTCGCAGTCATTATACAGGCTGCATCTGCTTTTTAACAACTCATTCATGGCACCTGGAACCGTGTTGCCAGTTCTGTTACTCTGTCTTGCAAATTCAACCATTTCATTTTGAAGGGATAGTAAAGTAACCTCGGTCTGTTGGTTCTTTATTAAGGATTCCAATCCACTGACACTAGTGATGGAGGATCGTTCTAAATTATCTGTATTTAGATCAATTAGTTTATTTGTTAAAAATCCATGAGCTAGAACTGATACTAGGATGACGGGAATCATGGATGCGGCAATGAGCAGAATTCGTATCGACTTTTTAATAGACATAAACGTGAGGACCTCCGCGAATCGTACATTCTTTTGTATTATTTTAACAGTCACCACAATTATTTTACCAATAGACCTATAATTATGCAATGAATTTATATGAAAATGTTTATAATGTTAATCAAGCGTAAGAAATTTTTAGACATAATGCCCTAAAATAGCTCATAAATTGTCGAAATACACAAAGCCGGAACTGTATTTCTATGCATAACAAAAGAATTAGGTAGGAAGCTTATTCTAAAAGCTTTCTAAAATCCAGAGATTTTTATTGAAATGAACCGTCTTTAAGGGTATACTTTAAATGTTATGAAGAGGGCTGTGTAATTAGCTCCAGATAGAAAGTAGGCAAAGCATAATGTATAAATTAATTGCACAGGATGGTAGAGCGAAAAGCGGCGAATTTACTACTGTACATGGAACAATACAGACTCCCGTGTTTATGAATGTCGGTACCACAGCAGCCATTAAGGGTGGAGTTTCCACCATGGATTTGCAGGAAATCGGAACACAGGTAGAATTATCGAATACGTATCATTTGCACGTAAGACCGGGAGATAAGGTTGTAAAGCAAATGGGTGGTCTCCATAAATTTATGGTATGGGATAAGCCTATTTTAACTGATTCCGGCGGATTTCAGGTATTTTCCTTAGCAGGTTTACGAAAGATTAAGGAAGAGGGTGTATATTTTAACTCTCATATTGATGGTAAGAAGATTTTTATGGGGCCGGAGGAAAGTATGCAAATACAATCCAATCTTGCCTCCACGATAGCCATGGCATTTGACGAGTGCCCTCCCCATCCGGCTACCAGGGAATATATGAAAGCTTCCGTAGAGCGTACGACAAGATGGCTGGAACGCTGTAGAAAAGAGATGGACAGGCTCAATAGCTTGGAGGATACTATTAATAAGAAGCAGATGCTATTTGGAATTAATCAGGGCGGAACCTTTGAGGATATTCGTATCGAACATGCGAAGCAGATTTCTGAGATGGATTTAGACGGTTATGCTCTCGGTGGGCTTGCAGTTGGTGAAAGTCATGATGAGATGTATCGTATCTTGGATGAAACAGTGCCATATCTGCCACTCCATAAGCCGGTTTATCTGATGGGAGTTGGCACCCCTGCCAATATTCTGGAGGCGGTAGATCGAGGTGTTGATTTCTTTGATTGCGTTTATCCTACTAGAAATGGTAGGCATGGACATGCATATACGAAAGATGGTAAAATGAATATTATTAATGCAAAGTATGAGCTTGACGAGCGTCCGATTGAAGAGGGGTGTGGATGTCCTGCTTGTAAGCATTATAGCAGAGCTTATATCAGGCATTTGCTAAAAGCCAAGGAAATGCTTGGTATGCGCTTGATGGTGCTTCATAATCTGTATTTCTATAACCATATGATGGAGGAAATCAGAGAAGCAATTCGTGAAGGTCATTATAAGGAATATAAAAAGCAGAAATTGGAAGGATTTGTTAGGAGCGAGACTCAAGCGAATAACATTGAATTATAGAATCTTTATGGAGGTAACAATTAATGAATAATTTGGTTTTATTAACCGGTACAGCTGCAGGTGGTGGATCTTCAATGATTATCACTGTGCTTTATGTAGTTGTAATTGGTGCAATGCTGTATTTTATGATGATCCGTCCCCAGAGAAAGCAGCAGAAGCAGCATAGTGCATTGTTGTCAACTTTAGCAACAGGAGATAGTGTACTGACTTCAAGCGGAATGTACGGTGTAGTTATCGATGTTATGGAAGATATCGTTATTGTTGAGTTCGGTAGTAACAAGAACTGTCGTATTCCTATGAAGAAATCTGCGGTTGTTGAGATTGAGAAGCCTAGTACTGAGAAGGCGAACTAAGAGATAGATAGCGAGGCCAAAGCCGTGAACCTGCCTGGCAGGGGTGATGCTTTTCCTTACCTCTACATCAGAGTAAAAAATGTCCGTACCTCAATTGACATGAGAGAATATGTCATTGAGGTGCGGACATTTTTTGCTCCGCTGTAACGGTAAAGGAAAAGCAGTTCACCCCTACCAGGCAGGTTCACGGCTTTGGCCCATTTAGGTTGTCGATCATATTAAATGGATTTTTTTGTTGTGTTTTTACGTTATATATAAATTATGGACTGTTTGGTTATGAATTCTAAAGATATTTTATGAGTTATGTTTTTGGGATGTATTTTTTGATTTAGGCTATTTTGAGATGAACTATTTGGTCATAATAGCTTTTATGATTTGTTTTTATATTGATTTGTTGTCATATTAGTATGGAAAGATAAATTTGCTTTGGATATAATTGTTTGCGTATTTTTGTTATCTAATGGTTATGATTTCAACCGTTTCTTTTTCGTTGTATAGTTGGAAGATGTATTCTTTGTCATAGAATAATAAGGATGGCAGCAGGGCTTTTGAGATGGAAAGGTTAAAGTTTTCGTTGATATATGTTTTAGAGCCGCGTCCGTGTGTGCTGTACAGTGTATCGGATTCTAGTACGTCTTTACCGACTTGATTTGCGATTTCTTCCGGCAGGTAAATCCGAATGCGAAAGTGATTTGTGGATCTGCTGTAATCGATGAGTGTTGCATCAACATTAATTGCGATTTCATCATCACTTTGTGACGTATATATACTAGATTCTTTTATATCTAGTGCATTTAGCTCTTGGTGGAATAGCCAGTTTATGTTCATTCTGGTAAAATCGATGGACCAATGCATGAAGGGTAGTAGAATATATATTATGACAAGAAACAGCAGTAGCTTATTCCATCTTTGATATCTTTCCGAATGTAGAATTCCTGAAATGGCGAACACAAAAGGGAGTATTAAAAGGATTAAGCCTATGAATATCGTTGTATTTCCAAAATGTATGTTCGGTATGAAAAGTTGAATAAACATAACGGGTCGATGTGGGACTTTGTAAGTTAGAAAAGTGCAGAGGAATAGTAAGCAAAAAGAGATAATTAATTTTTTGTCATCTTTTGAAAGTCTTTGAATAAGCTGCAATTTAATCCTCCAATGTAGATATTTCTGTGTTACGTTTATTTTATAATAATGAGGTGGTAATATCAACCATTATTATAAAATAAATCCCACCAAGGTATCTATTTATTATGGATTTAGATGAAAGTTAAATTTTAATAAGCTCATTAATTTTCTTTTCTCATTCCTTTGTGATGCCATTGTATAGATTACGCAAAATAATTTCGATAATATTTTTATATCTGGTATTTTTAAGGGTATACATGGTTTTTTCTTTAAGGTAAAATAGTAGTAAGTTTAAATGGATCCCCTGTAATTTACAAAAAAGTTTTTTATTTTTTGATTGACTGTTCAAACAAATAATGATATAGTTCAATACATCGTTGATGTGTTAATTAAATAAAGCAAATTTAATAAAAGTTAATCTGTTTACAAAGGTGTAGTGATTCCTTGCCGGAATTGTCTACATCTTTTTTTATTTCTGAAAATTGAATCGGCTTATGATTCAATTGATGTATATTCAAAATCAGGATTAGGAGGAGAAAAAGTGATGGAATTTTTAAAAATGGACGGCATTACCAAAAAGTTTGGCAATGCATATGCGAATAAGAATATTGTCCTAAGTGTCAAAGAAGGCGAAGTCCATACACTTCTTGGGGAAAACGGAGCTGGTAAGAGCACATTGATGAATATCCTGATTGGTCTTTATCAACCAACAGCAGGTGAGATCAATCTGCGGGGTGAAAAGGTGAAAATTGACACACCTGCCAAAGCAGTTAAATTTGGTATTGGCATGGTACACCAGCATTTTATGTTGGTTGAGGCTATGACAGTATTTGAAAATATTATTCTAGGAACAACAAAGGAATCCTCAGCTTTTATCAAGAAGGAGGCAATGAAAAAGGAGATTCGTGAGCTGGCAGATAAATATGGACTTAACATTGAGCTAGATAAGCCTATTACAGAGATTTCCGTGGGTGCACAGCAGAGAGTGGAGATTTTAAAAGCTCTTTATCGTGGGGCGGAGCTGTTGATTTTGGATGAGCCGACGGCAGCATTGACGGATATCGAAGTAATCGGACTATTTCAGATCATCAGAAAACTCACAGCTGAGAAAAAGTCAGTTATTTTCATTTCACATAAAATGAGAGAGGTACTTGAAATCAGTGACCGAATCACCGTTCTTAGGGCTGGGGAGACGATAAAAACCCTGGATAAGGAGCAGACCACTGCTACGGAATTGGCAAACCTCATGATAGGCAGGGAGTTGGTTACGAGTGAATATTCAAAGGTAATACAGAGTGGGGAGAATGTTTTGGAGCTTGATCAGGTCAGCTTTAACAGCAGCTCCAAGCATAACGGAATATGTAATCTCTCGTTAAATCTTTATAAGGGTGAAGTACTTGGAATAGCAGGCGTGGATGGTAATGGTCAGTCCCAGCTGGCGCAGCTAGTTACAGGAAATCTTGTGCCGGAACATGGTACGGTGGTGCTTAAAGGTGATAGAGTATCAAATTTTGTGCCAAAACATTTTATTGATTCTAATGTTTCTCATATACCTGAGGATCGTAATAAAATGGGCTTGATAGGAAATATGACGGTAAAGGAAAATCTGATTTTAAAAAGTACGGAAAAGCCTACGATTTCTTATGGCAAAGGAGGCTTTATCAGAAAAAGAGCAATAAAGCTGTTTGCTGATCAGATGAAGAAAAAATACGATATCCGCTGTGCTTCTCTCGATCAAGAAATCCGTAATCTTTCCGGAGGCAATCAACAAAAAGTTATTCTTGCCAGAGAATTGGAGGAAGTACCTGAGATGCTGGTGGCGGTACACCCAACCAGAGGTCTGGATATTGGTGCAACCAAGTATGTTCACGATAAAATTATTGATGCAAGAGATCAGGGCTGCGGCGTACTACTAATCAGTGCGGATTTTGACGAGGTATTAAAATTATCCGATCGGATAGCAGTCATGTTTGAGGGACAGATTCTTGGAATATATTCCGGGCAGAATCCTCCGATTCATGAGATATCCCTGGCGATGTCCGGAAAAGAATCCGAAAGGAGTTCATCGAATGAAATCAAATAATAAATTCATAAAAATAGCAGTGCCGGTGTTAGCAGTTCTGCTTTCTTTCCTCGTTGGGGCAATACTAATTGCCTGTATCGGTGGCAATCCGGCTCAGGCATATCAATATTTATTCAAAGGAGCCTTTGGTAATCTGTCCAACTTCGGTGAAACAGTGGTAAAGGCTACCCCTTTGATCTTTACAGGTCTTGCAGCAACCTTTGCCTATAAATGCGGAGTATTTAACTTAGGAGCAGAAGGCCAGTTTGTCATGGGAGCTTGTGCTAGTATCTTTGTATCGACAACCTTTACCGGGTTGAATGGTGTTTCATTACTGATAGTCAGTTTGCTTTCCGGTGTTATTGCCGGAGGCGCGTGGGGTTACATTCCAGGAATTCTTAAAATAACCCGGGGGCTCAATGAGATGATCGTCAGCATCATGTTAAACTACATAGCTATTCTTTTTATGGGATTTTTATATACAGGTCCTTTCAGAGACGGAAATCTTCCTCAAACTGCAGCAGTAACAGCTAAGCTGGCACGGTTCGTTGGAAATACTCGGATCCATGCGGGAATTATTCTCGCGTTAGTATTGGCATTGGTGCTTTATTATTTCCTGTTCTATACCTCCAAGGGCTTTCAGCTGAGGGCTGTGGGCTTGAATCAGACAGCTTCCCAGTTTAATGGATATCCGGTAAAGAAATTAATGCTTTTATCTTTTATCATATCCGGTGCTATTGCGGGACTTGGCGGCAGTGTGGAATTGCATGGAACCCAGTTTAGACTGATGGCCGGCTTTGGAGACGGATATGGCTTTGATGGGGTTGCGATCGCGCTGATCGGACAGCTCAATCCGGTAGGAACAGTGGTTGTTGCATATTTATTTGCTGTTCTTAGAGCAGGAGCAACTACGATGCAGGTTGGAACAGGTTTGCCCACCTCTGTAATTGATATTATTCAGGCGCTTGTTATTATTTTTGCCGTGGCGGGAAGTGCATTTGTAAATCTTCCTCATATCCGGCAGTTTCTTGCTAATTTATCATCGAAAAAAGCGGAGGAGGTTTAATTCATGGAAGTGTTTTTAAATTGGAATTTTATACAGGAATTAATTCTTTCCACAATTCGTATGGCCACACCCATTTTGATTGTTGCACTGGCTGAGCTTTACTCGGAAAGAGCAGGTATGGTTAATATAGGCTTGGATGGCATTATGGCATTTGGTGCATTGATTGGTTTTTTGGTAAGTTATTCTACTGGTCAGCCTTTGCTGGGAGTTTTAGCAGGAGCAGTAGGCGGTATAGTAATTAATTCTGTTTATGCCTTTTGTACCATACATCTGGGAGCAGAACAAATTGTATATGGTATGGCGATTAATATCTTTGCGCCTGCAATTGCCTCTTTTCTTTATAAAATTAAATTTGGTATCAGCTCCTCCCTTGCTCAGGCAACGCTGATGCAGGAAATGCCAATTCCAGTTCTCAGTAGCATCCCTGTGATAGGAAAGCTCTTATTTTCTCATACACCAATTATCTATCTTGCTTATTTGCTGGTGCCCCTGTCCTATGTGTTTTTCAGCAAGACAAAAGCCGGCCTTAACTATAAGGCTGTCGGAGAATTTCCTAAGGCAGCGGAAACGATGGGAATTCCGGTAGTACGTACGAAGTACCTGGCCTGTATGATTTGTGGAGCTCTGGCGGGTATTGGAGGTGCTTATCTGACTACCTGTTATATTAGCACCTATTCCGATGGAGTTGTATCCGGTCGTGGCTTTATTGCGCTTTCTGCAGTTATCTTCGGCAGATGGATGCCCGGTGGAGTTCTGTTAGCTGCCTTACTGTTCGGATTTACCGATGCTCTGCAAATCAGACTTCAGGTGTTAAACTCATCCACACCTTATCAGCTGTTGGCGATGATTCCATATCTTTGTACTCTCTTTGTTCTTGCATTCTTCGGCATTAAGAAGGCTGGTCCGGCTGCCAACGGCAGACCATATTTCCGTGAGGAACGTTAATTATTGGCTTTGCCATTGATTATATTACTGAAACACACAACACAAAATCATTCTAGGAGGAAAATTGTATGAAACAAAAATTTATGGCATTAATGATGGCATTGGCCATGGTAATGACTGCATTTACCGGTTGCAGCTCTTCCACAGAAAGCACAAGCAAAGATACCACAACAGAGAACACCGCCAGCGAGCCAACGGCTGCTGAGACAGAGGAAAGCACACCGGACACAGTTTATAAGGTAGCTATGATTTGTGATTCCAGTATCGCTGACGGCGGTTGGGGTGCAGCATGTTATAATGCTATGGTAGCTGCTGCTGAAAAATACGGTTTTGAAACCCAGTATACCGATGGTCTTACTTCAGCTGATTTTGCCTCCAGTTTGCGCTCCTATGCTGATTTGGGCTTTAGTCTGATCTTTGCGCCCGGCAATCAGTATACAGATGCTGTAGTTGAGGTCGCAGCAGATTACCCTGAAGTATCCTTTGCACTACTGAACGGAACCGTTGAGGCAGATAATATTGTATCCTTATTGCCAGATGCAGAGCAAATCGGATATATGGCAGGTGCACTCGCAGGTTTAATGTCAAAGACCAATCAAATCGGATTCATTGGTGGTATGGAGCTTGATACCACAAAAGCTAAGCTAGCAAGCTATGAAGCAGCTGCAAAGGCAGTAAATCCTAATATTCAGGTTGTATCCGCTTATGCTAACTCCTTCAGTGATTCAGCTAAGGGTAAAGAAATTGCAGACTCCATGGTAACGGCAAGTGATGTGGATGTAATGTTCGGTGATGCAAGTGCAGTAGACTCCGGTGCAAGAGAAGCTCTGGCAAATTATGAGGGCAGATATGATATCGGACAGCCAAGTGATTTACTTGCTACCCAGGAATCCGCTGTTGTTATCAGCAGTGTTGTTACTGATAATGCTACTTTAATCGGATTATGTATGGAAGATGTGAAGGCAGGAACCTTTGGAAACAAGACTATCTATGGTAATTTGTCCAACGGCACTTTGAGCGTAGGAACCTTCAGTGATGCTGTTCCGGCAGAAATTCAAACACAATATTTAGAGCTGGTTGATAAGATTAAAGAAGGAACCTTTATTCAGTAAGCTTAGTTAATCACTGGTGATGGGAAGCTTTAGATGAGTGACCGATAGTAGATAGACAAGAAGCCTTGAGGAAGCCCCTATATTTGCATGCAAACATAGGGGCTTCCAGGAGGCGCTTATCAGAATAAAGATAATATGCTTTTAGAAAGATACTTAATATATGTCTATACTAACTCGATATGATATTTTTCCAGCCAGTAATTAATCTGCAGTAAATATGCAATTAATTGGGGACCGGCCATTAACTGACCATACCAAGGCTTACCGTAATCAGAAGGCGACTCAAGGAAGGTTTTTACCTTGCTTACGTCGACAAGAGGTCGAATAGGGGCGTTCGAATCCGATAGAATATCGAGTAAGCGATTACCCAATAATTTCTCATATTCCGGATGATAAGTCTTTGGGTAAGGGCTTTTCTTACGGAATAGAATCTCGTCAGGAACTAATCCCCTGCCAGCATCTCGTAATAATCCCTTCACAACTCCGTTCGGAGATTTCATTTCCCAGGGCACATTCCACACATATTCGACAATTCTATGATCAGCAAAAGGAACTCTGGCTTCCAAGCCGGAGAACATACTGGTTCGATCCATACGATCCAGTAAAGTAACCATGAACCACTTCAAATTCAAGAAGGAAATTTCACGGCGACGGGCTTCTAACGCATTTTCACCGCTTAATTTCGGAACCTCAGACAGGGTCTTTTCATAAGCAGCGCGAACGTATCCGTCTAAGTCAATTTTCTGGAGAACATCTCCGGATAACAGTGCTTTTCTTGTGTCCATATTAATGGACCAAGGGAAAGTACCGGCATTCATTAAATCAGGACGGTGGAACCAAGGATATCCACCAAAAATTTCATCTGCACATTCGCCGGTTAGTGTAACCTTAGTCTGAGCAGCAACCTTTCGGCAGAAGTAGAGCAGGGAGGATTCGACATCTGCCATATTCGGTAAATCTCTGGCATCGACGGCTTGATAAAGATTATCGGCCAGGTCAAAATTATCAGCTTCCAGATAAGTATGTTTACTCTTTACATGATCCACCATGATATCAACATAGGGACGGTCTCTGGAGGGCTGGAAGGAATTCGATTTGAAATGCTTATCATTATCCACGAAATCAAAGGAGTAGGTTTCTATTTGTTTGCCCAGATAGCCTAGTTCCTTGGCACAAATTGCAGTTACCAAACTGGAATCAATTCCGCCGGAAAGAAAGGTACAGATCGGTATATCGGAAATCATCTGACGCTTAACAGAATCATAGACTAGGAAAGAGGTCTTTTCCACTGTCTGTTCATAAGAATCCTCATGTGGATGGCTTTCCAGCTTCCAGTAAGTATTTTCATGAAGTCCGCTTTCATTATAGATAAGAGCAGTTCCGGGAAGTACCTCATGAATATTCTTAAAAACTCCGTTACCATAGGATTTTGCCGGTCCAAGTCCGAAGACTTCGCAAAGACCATTTGCATCAATCTGTGGCTTAATATCCGGATATTCAAAGATTGCCTTTATCTCAGACCCAAAAACGAGAGTATTGTCTTTTATGGTATAGAAAAGGGGCTTCACACCCAGGCGATCTCTGGTAAGTATTAAAGTTTTACCATTATCATCCCATATTGCAAAGGAGAAGATGCCATTCAGCTCACGGATAAAATCATAGCCGAACACCATATATCCAACAAGGATAACCTCGGTATCAGAATGTGTTTTAAACATACAGCCAATTCGTATTAGGTTATCGCGCAGCTCGTGAGTGTTATAAAGCTCTCCATTGTATACGATGGTATAGGAGCAGCCAAAGTGTTCTCTGGTCATTGGCTGCTGTCCTCTGCCTAAATCGATGATGGATAATCTGGTATGGGCGAACCCGGTCTGCGGGCATAAGTACTCTCCATTCTCATTGGGACCACGGTGAGCAAGAGCTTGTTTCATTCCCTGTAAGACATGTGTCCATTTTGCATCTCTTGTAAAATCAGCTTTTGTATTACAAAATCCGGCTATTCCACACATGTTAACCTCCTTTACGCCACCTTGGCGGCATTCATATCAGTATACCATCTTCTATGTGATAGAAAATGAATTTGCTAGCTTTATTCGATATAGAAAGGGAGCTTTCTATTATTTTTACCAGAAAGCTCCCTTGCTTTCAAAGTTATAATCGTGAGCTTAGATACGCTTTATCTAGGGCTTATAACGATAGGCTGTAATTGGCGATTATCTAATGCAGCTTCGATGGTAGGAAGCATCAAATCAAACTGAGCTACCATGGAATATGGTTTTCCTTTGTAATTGTCCTGACCAAAGGGTACAAAGAAAACATTTTTTACATTGATTAATAAACCAATGTTTTTCAGATTATTACTTAAGGCATCATTGGTCGAAATGGCATATACAACAGGCTTTTCATTACGAAGAAGTCCTTTTGCAGCCATTAAAACTGAGGAATCAGTAATGGCATTAGCCATCTTAGCTAAGGTGTTACCAGTACATGGAGCAATAATGATGATATCTAGTAAATTATTCGGTCCAAGTTTCTCCGCTTCAACGATGGTTGTAATCGGATCATGGCCTGTAACCTCTTTCGCTTTTTTAAGCCACATCTCGGCTTCTCCGAATCTTGTATCTGTGACCTGTGAGCGCTCAGAAAAAATCGTATAAACATTGGCTCCCTCGCCAATGAGGCGCTCTATCTCAGGAAATATCTTATCAAAGGTGCAGTAAGAGCCAGTAAAGGCTACTCCCACATTTTTTCCACGAACAGTCATTTAATCACTTCTTTCTTTCATAAAAGTATCAATTTTAGTCACTAAAATGTCGGCAGATGATTTTGGCGAAACTTTACCGGGTAAGCCAAGACATAGTTTTGCATTAATATTATTTTTTAGGGCAAATTCATAATCTACTCCTCCGGGGGCAGACGCAATATCAATTATTGTAACCGACGGATTTGTCAGCATCAGGCATTCTCTATCAAGTATCATTGCAGGTATTGTATTAAAGATGAAGTCACAGCTTGGAAGCAGACTTTTCATGTTATTTAAAGTAATTGTCTTGTGTCCGGCGGCTTCCGCAAAGGCCAGCGCCTCATCAGAGCGTGCGGCAACGATGACATTTACATCAAGCCCTTTTAGTTTCAGAGCCAGAATCTTTGCACAACGACCATAACCAAGGATGAGAGCCTTGCTGCCATGCAGGTTTTTCTCACTGCCTTTGATGGCTTCGAGTATTGTGCCTTCTGCCGTTGCAATTGCGTTTAAAATCGTAATTCTCTCATCAGTCATAAGGTCAAAGTAAGGGATTCCCTTCTCCGTACAGGTGGTAATAATAGAGGGGGGAAGAATTCCACCAATTAAAATATGATTATTATTAAGCATTTGGGAAATATTACTGGTGTTTAAATCCATTGCCTGTGAGGCTGTAATTGAAACAAGATCCTTTGTTAAGGGGATGGGGCCAATGAGTACCTGGCATTTTTCGAATAATTCTTTTGGGCTATTTAAAGGGATACAGTTTTCATGATATACCGTATCCTTTGTTTTGTAAGTGTACACGTGATAGCCTAGTTTGGAAAAGGCCTCAGCCATATATACCTGACGTTGATCACCGCCGAAAATACCTAGATTTAATTGAGAGAACATCTGATTCTTCACTCCTTTATGCCACATTATATGATGCAAAAGGAGAGATGGTGACATTACCAGCCTAAGGAAAAAGGTTAGTGTTGTGATGTGGGGGTTGCCATGGTATAATATCGCCAGATATTATACTTGCCTGCTTGCAGGCAATGGTACCAAAGCGCCAATACCAATATGACGAAACTACATTGGGAGGATTAGCATGAACGAGAAGATTAGATTAGCAACCGGGGAGGATGCGGCTGCAATCCTTTCTATTTATGAACCGTATATTTTAAATTCAGCAATAACCTTTGAGACAGAGACTATTTCTATAGAGGATTTTAAAAGACGTATGGCTAAAGTACAGGGGCAGTTTCCCTGGCTGGTTTATGAGGAGGAGGGAAGAGTAGTTGGTTATGCCTATGCTTCATCTTATCGTGAGAGAGCGGCATTTGCCTGGGATTGTGAGTGCTCAGTTTACATCGCCAAGGAAGCCCACAGGAAAGGAATTGCAACAAAGCTTTATTTAGAATTGCTTGATCGGCTGAAAGCACAGGGCTATTATAATGTATATGCCTTTATTACCTATCCCCACGATAGCAGCGTTGAATTACATAAAAAGTTTGGTTTTCGTGAAGTTGGTATTTTCTATAAGACAGGATACAAACAGGGCAAATGGTGGGATCTGATCGTGATGGAAAAGGCTCTTCGTGATTTTGATCAGGAGCCTGTAAATCCACTGTTACCAAAGGCCGATGAAAGATAATTATGTCGTCTCCCGTAAAATGATATCTAAAATATAATAATGCTGTATGAAAACAGGAGAATCTGTAAAAATGATTTTCCTGTTTTTTACATTTATAAATTGCTTTCATTAATTTACTAAGATATAATTTTAACGATGGTAAATTATGGAGTAGTATACCACGATGCTATTTAAGGACTAACTAAGAGAACGCTTATAATAGAAGTTAATATATTAAGAACGGTGTGAATATAGTTACCATGGATTTTCTGAAAAAGAAATAATAAAGACATCATCGCAATGCTGCTGGGAGATAATCCTATGATAACAAATTGCAATTGGGAACCTAGATTATAAAATGGAGCAGATGATGGAAGTATATAACAATGAAATGATAGATATTGATGTTAAGGAATCCTTTATCATCCATTTACATAAAGTATGGATGATTGGAATTATAGGAATATTATTTGCGGTCTGTACAGGTATGGTTAATGTATATCTATTACCCCCTGAATACACATCAACAGCTAGAGTGTATATGATTAACGACCAAAGGGTTAGCGGTTTAACCTTGGAGCTGGGGACAGGCTCGCAACGGATGAAAGATTATAGGGAGTTGATCCATAGTGAACCGGTCTTGGAACAGGTAATTCAGGAATTACAGCTGGAAATGTCCTCGGAGGAGCTTGCTCAAAGAGTAGTTGTGACTTCTACAAAGGATAGCTGGATATCGGAAATTAACGTGGTCTGCAATAATCCGGCAATGGCGAAAAAAATAGCAGATACGATCGTGAAGGCATCCTTGGGGCAGCTGATCGATGAAAAGGAAATGAGAGGAATAGCATTTGTAGAAGAAGGAAACCTGCCAACGGTACCGGCTAATCCGTATTTAATTACGAAGGTGCTTCTAGGTGGTGTTTTTGGAATAATTTTTTCACTGGCATTTCTTGCTCTGGGGCATCTCATATGGTTCAATTCATGATATTGAATCATTGATTTAGGTGTTGAAAGTCTGTATTGAGATGAAACTGAAACTGTGGGTATTGTTTCTGTATGAGAACCATAAGGAGGTATTCGTACAACAGGTGTTCATCAGGAGTAGCAATTTAGTAGAAAGAACAAATTTAAGATGGATAAGATGAAAAGATATTGGCTAAAAAAGATGAGAGGATAGATAAGGAAAGAGCAGGGAAAAAGGAGGGAAGCATCCATGAAGCAGTTTTTGAAACGTTTATTGACATCACTGGAGAGCGGATATCATTACATTTATAGCTACAGACATGAAAAGGCTGCCCTGGAAGCAAAAAAATATTTATGGAAGCAAATCCGGCTGACTGCAGAGCAACAAAAGGAAATTCGTGGAGTGTACGGTAAAAAGGTTAGTAATAAGTGGCATCGATTGTATCAAGCCTATACCGGAAGTTACAATAAGGATTATTTTCCGGAAGAGCTGTTTTCCACAAAGCTAGAGCCGATTCTTTGTCCTCGCAATATATGCACGGTTCTTCAGGATAAAAGTCTGGTTGAGATTCTATATGCCTCGGTACCCGGTATCAAATTTCCTAAGACAATCATCCTTAACTGTTCGGGAATTTTTTATGATGGTAATCGAAATATCATCAATAGGGATTTGGCGATCAGTTATGTGGAACACTGGACTCGCAATGGAGATTTTATTATAAAGCCAACATTGGATGCCGGGGAAGGAAAGAACATTCGAAAGGGAAGAAAGGAGGATTCCTTCCATGAAGCTCAGATCGGACATTTATTAGATCATTATAAGGAAAATTATATCATACAGGAGTGTGTAACAAATTGTGAAGAAATACGTATGCTTTATGACAGATCTTTGAATACCTTCCGCATTATGACCTATATCCTAGAGGATAAGCTTTATCATGCACCTTTGCTTTTAAGGATAGGATGCTCTGATAGTTTAATTGATGATAAATTATACATAGGGTTAAATGATGAGGGATATTTACGGGAAGAGGCATATAGCCTTGAGGGAAAGAAGTATCGTACTCATCCGGACACCGGAATCACTTTTTATAACTACTTTATTCCCAATGTTCATAAGGTAATTGAGTGTGCCTATAACTGCCACAAAAAAACACCACATACGAAGTTGATTTCCTGGGATTTTGCCCTGGATAAGAATAATAACCCGGTTCTGATCGAAGCAAATCTTCTCGGACATACGGCATGGTTCTCTCAGGTAGCGTGTGGAGAAAGCACCTTTGGCGATCACACAAAACAGATGCTGCAGTTAATAGGGTTGAAATAGGGCTTGATTAATCGGCCCTTGATAACTATAATAAGAAACAAAAACACACCGGAGGTAATACCTAATGTTTAAAGTAATTCAGACATCTAATGCACCAGCCGCAATCGGACCCTACTCTCAAGCGTTAATTCATGGCAACATGCTCTATTCTTCAGGACAGATTCCAATTAATCCGCAGAATGGACAGGTTGTAGAAGGAGATATCAAGGCTCAGACCTTACAGGTTATGAAGAATATTTCTGCTATTCTTGAGGAAGCAGGCCTTAGCTTTACTGATGTAATTAAAACAACTTGTTTTATCAAGGACATGAATGATTTTGCAGCTTTTAATGAAATTTATGCAGAATATTTTACCGGCAAACCGGCAAGATCCTGTGTTGAGGTGGCAAGACTTCCTAAGGATGTTCTATGTGAAGTAGAAGTCATTGCATTTGTTGGATAATAATAAACTCTAATAAGAAACGGCGATATGCTTCCCTCTTTGGGATCATATCGCCGTTTCTTATTAAGAGCACGATTTATGGTCTTTGCATAGTACTCATCTATTATTCACTTCTTAAAGCGTCAATCGGATTTAATCTAGCTGCTTTATTCGCCGGCGCATAACCAAAGCCAATGCCGATAGCAGCAGATACACAGAAGGCCAATAAGATAGAACTGGAGGTAGGAGCTGCTTCAATGCCGAATAAACTGCCAAGGGTTGTTGTTGCGAGGCTTCCAATTAAAATTCCTATTAATCCGCCTAACATACTGATGGAAGCGGCCTCAATTACAAACTGCCACATGATATCCCTCCGCTTTGCACCTAAGGATTTACGGATACCAATTTCTTTAGTTCTCTCTACAACGGATACCAGCATGATGTTCATAATACCAATGCCTGCAACCAATAAGGAGATTCCGGCTATACCGCCCAGTACGCCAGACATCATGGAGGTCATCTGATTAATGATATCAAGAAGAGCCGCCATGTTCATGATACTGTACAGATCCTCATCCTTCATAATACCGTAAAGATAATTGTCTAACGCAGTCTCTGCTGCATCCACATGATCCGAGTCCTTAGCAATAAAGGTATAGCTTGAGATATTAGCATTTTTAGCTAATCGGCAAGCAACGGAATAAGGAATATAAATCCCGTCATCAGAAGAACCCTCCATTGAATCTGCCTGTTCTTCAATCACACCAACAATAGTGAAGATCTGACCGTCGATTCGTATGGTATCTCCTGCGTTTATAATTCCAGCGTATAGTTCATCTACAAGGTAGGTGCCAAGGACGCAGATATTGCTGCGGTTCTTGATATCTGCATAGGTAACGGAGCGGCCCCAAGCCAAATCCTTGCCGTTCAAAGAGAAATAATCTTCTCCAACGCCGGTCACGGTAGTAGAAGCTGAGGTGGTTCCGTTCTTTACAGTATACCTGCCGGCTACCGAAGGAGATACTCCTTCGAATAAAGTACTGTTTTCCTCTGTGAAGCGGTAGACATCGTCCACATCAATCTTTCTGGTATCTGTGTTATTTACAGTCACGGTGAGACTGTTCGTTCCAAGGTCGGAAAAGGTATCAATCATATAATTTGTAACACCCTGCATCAAGCCCAGCAAGGTGATGACAGAAGCAACACCGATGATCATACCCAGCATGGTGAGAAAGGAGCGCATTTTGCTTCCTATGATACACTGCCATGCTAATTTAAATGCTTGACTTAGTCTCATCCTGCTACTTGCCTCCTATACTCTTCAACATTACCGTCAAAGGTTATTTTGCCATCCTGAATGCTTACGATTCTGTTTGCCCTTTCAGCCACAGAGCGATCATGAGTGATCAAAACAATCGTATTGCCTTCTTCATTTAACTGCTTTAAGAAGGTCAAGAGCTCCTCACTGGTTCTGGAATCCAGAGCACCGGTGGGCTCATCCGCTAAGATCAGTGATGGGTTGGTGATCAGTGCTCTGGCAACAGCTCCTCGCTGCTGTTGTCCGCCGGACATTTGGTTCGGAAAATTTCTATACTTATCGGCGATACCAACCTTTTCGAGAGCTGCCATGGCTCTTTCATGCCGCTCTGCCGATCCGATACCGGAGTAGAGCAGCGGTAAGGATACATTATTAATGAGTCGCTCCTTCGGCAGCAAATTATATTGTTGGAAGATGAAGCCTATCATTTGATTTCGGATGGTAGCAAGCTCGTTATCGTTCATCTTGCTGACATCCTTGCCCTTAAGGATATACTGACCGGAGGTCGGAACATCGAGGGCTCCTATAATATTCATAATGGTAGATTTTCCACTGCCGGATTTACCAATGATTGCTACGAATTCCCCTTCATTAATAGAGAGATCAATACCATTATTCGCATAAATCTCAGAGGTTCCCATGTAATAGACCTTATGTATATCAATGAGCTGAATCAGCGGTCCGGAATAGGTATCTTCAACACGATTTCTGTTTTTCATAGTCTGTTCCTCCTATCTGAATGTCATATCATCGCCGCCTCCAGCAGCGGAATCACCACGGGACTGCATACCTTCACCACCCTGGCTCTCGCCTCCTGGACCCTGCATATTAAATTGCATCATATTTCCTAAGCCGCTAGAGGTTCTTACAACATAAACTTCATCACCTTCTGTTATTCCGCTGGTAACTTCGATATAATCTCCATCGGTAATTCCTGTGGTTACCTTTACGGATTTATAGCCGGCAGGCACCTCACCCACAGCCTCCTTCACGGAATCATCCTTTACATAAACCTGGTCGCCACGTTGTAATGCATCACATGGAATTGCCAGTACACCGGAGGCTTTCTCAATTACAATTTCGCCGGTGACATTCATACCCGGCAGTAAATCGCCGACTTCATCAATACGAACGGTAACGGGATACTGAGTTACTCCTTGGTTTGATGTGCTGGATAAGCTGATATTGGTAATTACACCACTGATTTTTACACCCTCCAGAGCGTCAGCAGTGATATTCACCACCTGACCCTCTTTAACCTTTAAAACATCTAATTCATCCACATTCATATCAAAGGTCATTGCAGATAAGTCATAGATGGTGCAAAGGGAAGAGCTGCCAATGGCGCTGCCGTTGATGGTGTCGCCCTTTAACGAATTCTTAGTGATTACTCTACCTGTAATAGGGGATTTAATGCTATAATCAGTTCTTTTATCAATGCTGTCTTGAAGAGCGGACTGGGCATCCTCAATTGCCTCTTGTCTGCTTTCTACCGTGTCTTTGGCATTATCCACAGTGTTCTGAGCGGCGTCAATGGCATCCAAATAGGATTTTAAATTCTTATCAACCGTATCCTGGCTGATCACAAGTACAACATCACCTTTATTAACCTTACTGTTTTCTTCCAGATTTAAGTAAGCGATTTCTCCGGCAAGATCAGATGTAATGGTAGCACTTGTTTTAACGGCAAAGGTTCCGGAATCCATACTGTAGCTATCGCCGATGTTGGCGCTTGCGATAGTGGTATCAGTAATACCGCCTGGATTTGTAATTTCAATGGTTACATCCTTAACAACGCGGTTGCCGGATAAGGATTTTTCTACATTACTGATTTTTGTAACCTTACCTTTGATTGCTTCAAAGGTGTCATCAATGGTAACGGATGCTGTCTTTCCTACCATGGAAGCACTTACTTCAGAGGAGTCAAAGGGTACGCTCAAAACCATCGTACTATTATCATACACATCAGCGAGCTGACTTCCAATCTGAACGGTATCGCCTTCTTCCACATACACCTTTGTGACGATACCGGAATCTTTTGAAAGAACATTAATATCACTGTATTCGGACACTGCCTCCTTGTAATCAGCCTGTGTCTCATCATATTTATCTAAGGCTTCCTGATAGCTTTTCTCAGCTTTGGTATAATCCTTCTTTGCTCGATCAAGATTGGTTTCTGAATCATCAATATTGGAATCCAGAGTGTCGGTGGCAATCTGGTATAATACCTGGCCTTCCGTTACAGTATCGCCTTCTTCAAAATCAGCTGCGATAATTTCCCCTGATACTAAGGTGGTGACATTATAGCTGGCGATGGGCTGGATTGTACCGGAAGAGGATAGTACAGTTTCAATATCTCTGATTTCGGCGTTAGCAGTTGCAGCGGCTGTCATGCTCTGTAGAGTGGCCATGGCTTTTGGAACCAGGAATACACGAATGCCAACCACGATGAGGGTAATAACGACTGCTATAATAGCTATTACCACTAAAAATTTTTTTAACTTGGACTTACCTTTCATCTCTACCTCCAATGATACCTGTTTGGTATCTTATTTAAAATGTCAAAGGAACCGGGGAGTTTCTATGAAGCAATCTATGAAGATACCTTATTTCTGGGTTGCTACAATAACGCGGATTCTTCCACCGAGGGAAATGGACTTATCAAAGTAAGCCATAACATTAAACTTCGATAGATTTTTGACTTTGTCTAAAGTAGTAAGTACGTATTCCTTATCCACATAGAGGTAAACGCTATATTTATCCGCTAGAGTGTACTTGGCATTGTTTGCCTGAACGGTCGTTAAGCCGATGGAGGAAACTGAAACCCCTGTTAAGGCATAGCTGGAGACTAATTCATTGTTCTCTAGCACAAAGCCGCTTGGACCTTGGGACATATTCAATTTACTTCCGGTTTCGCTTGCTAAGGAATTGGATTTACCGTCAATTAAATATTTGTAGGTGATACCTGAATTTGTGTTAGTGCTGCCGGTATAGATACCATAGGAATCCAAATCTCCCGTAGCACCGTTCAAAATTAATTCGGAAATTTGGTTGTTGCCGTTTATTGCATAGTATAAAATTGAAGATGAGCCCAGATTTACATTTGCTAAGCGTTCCGGGTTGATGCTTATGTATTTACCTTTTTTCAAATCTAAAATCTTTACATCTGAGGTTAACGCTGTATGGCCTAAGGTGTAACCGTCACTGCTAAAGGCGTAATTAGTAAAAGGAGCGGGTGCTGCTTCATATAGACGGATACTTGCTACCCCATCAACATATTTAACCAGTACCAAGTTCCCTTCTTCTAAATACAAAGAATTGGAATCATAATCCTGAGTAAATTCATTGCCGGAGGCATCTACAAAGGTAACATATTCGGTGACACTATAATCGCCATCCTTATCCTCGACAGCATGAATACCGGTACTAAGTACATATCCTGCCATTGTTACGTTATATTCATCGATATCCAGTACATCAACGACAGTGCCGTCCTTGCCTAACATAATAGTGACAATATCGCCCTTCTTAACATTACCCATAGCAGAGAATTTTAATGCTGCATCAGTGTCTGCAAAGCTATAGTCCTTCCCACCTATGGTAACTGAGGTTGGTGATGTGAAATTCGGATTGATGGCGCTGACACTGCCGGTTACCTTATCGTCATATACATATACGGTCTTAAAGTTGCTCGAATAATAGACTACGTCGTAGGAACCAATATCGGAAAATCTGCAGGTCTTTCCATCCTTATAAATTTTAGCTACACCGGTATCAAAAGGTAATTTAGAAGTCCAATCTCCATATACAATAATAGGACCTTCTAAATCCTTATTCATAAGTGATAAATAGTCAATATTCCCTTTGGAATCCATGGTATAACCCAGAACGGAAGCGTATTTTGTACCGGACTTATTGGTGGCATTTAAGGTGTTATAAAATAAATTGATACAATCACCTTCCGTCAGCTTTTCGGTACTGGCTTTCGTTATATTTGTATCCAGATCCTTTGAGGCATACAGCTTCATGATTGCACTGATTTTGCTTCCGGTAAAATCACTGTCGCTATATCCAAGCAGCTTTAAGACGCCATAAACCGCTTCCTGCAGAGTGATGCCCTGGTTGGGTTTGAAGGTTCCGTTCAGATAGCCTGTAATCCAGCCCTGTTTCACAGCAGCTTGAATATATCCGCTAGCCCAATAGCTCTTTTTTACATCTTTAAACAGAGATACATTGCTTTCATTGGATATACTATCCTTGAGTGTAGATAAGTTTACCAACATTTGAGTAAACCTTGCTCTTGTTACAACACTTGAAGAGGAAGCATTGCTGTCCATATCGGTCTCCATGACACCGATGGCATTAATTACTTCCGAGGCACGACTGGCAGCAGACACCTGAGTTTGAGTAAGTGGAGTTAATCCTACTGCTGCAAAAAGTGCGAAACACAGTATTAACGCTAATGATTTTTTCATTTCTCTTCTCCTTATGAAAATTTAATTCATTGACAAGTGAGTTAGTATATTAATTCACTTTGTTGTGATAAAACCTAAAAGGTAAAATATGGCTTCTATAACTTTATAATATTTTATACGAATTCGTCAACTCAAATTGGATTAAAAATTGATTATAAATATAGAAGACATATATGCCTCATAAAATAATTTCTTCCTTAATAAATGATTTTATAGGAAAAATCACTGCATTATATAAAGAAGATAATATCACCTCACAGCCTATATCATTCTCATTTGCAGCTCGAATCATATCATTTAATAACTTAAGTTTTAAGTAAGCTGTTGACAAGATGAAAATTGTATCATATAGTAATCACAAACAAGCAGTGAGGCAGGTCCTTACTGCTTTTTGCGCTTTTTTGCCTGAGGAATTATTTCAGACTTGGAAGCATTACATTCAGGATAAATAAGGGTTGATGGGTTACTAAGGAGGGCTTTTATGAATTTGATGAGAAAACGCACGGAAATCTTAAAAATGAATGGTGAAATCGGGGAGATTGAGAGCAGCATTCAGCAATTAGTAAATGGAAATCTGGATATTACCATGCAAATGGAACAGTTTAACCTTTTGGGAAATCTGGCCACGGACATTCAACAAATTAGCACAGCATTTAATGGCTATATAAACGAGATATCCCATGTATTGTCTCATCTGTCTGCCGGTAATATGGCAGTCTCCTTTGCCAAGGATATTAATTATCAGGGCGATTTTGTACCTATTAAAAACGCACTGCATAAAATAAGACATTCCTTGAATAAATCCTTTGAAGAAATAAATGATTTAACCCATGAGATTGACAGACTCTGCGATCAGGTGGAAAATGGATCGAATCAAATCACACAGAGTGCCATTGATCAGGCAGAGCTGATTAATAATCTGACAGGAACCATCTATGAGATCACAGAGCAGACAACAATCAATACAAAAAATGTTAGGAAAGCAGCGCAGGATATTAACACGATTCAAAAGGAAGCGGAGGTTGGCAGAGAGCATATCGAGCAGATGGTTGCTTCCATTAAGAAGGTTCAAAGCTCTTCCCAGGATATTTCAAGCATAATATCCATCATTGATGAAATGGCCAACCAATCCAAGCTTTTAGCTTTAAATGCTTCGATTGAAGCAGCGAGAGCGGGAGAAGCTGGACGAGGCTTTTCCATTGTAGCAAATGAAGTTGGAATGCTGGCACAAAAAAGTGCAGATGCAGTAAAACAAACCACAGAACTCATCGATCACAGTATTCAAACCGCAAAAGAGAGTGCAGATATCGCAGAAAAAACCTCGGCAAGCTTTAAAAGCATCCAAGGCTCTATCGAGAGTGTAACAAAGCTTTGTGTAGAGGTAGCAGAAGCATCCGAAGAACAAACCGGCCGCCTAACTCATACCTCAGACATAATCACCGATATCTCCGGTGTAGTTCAAAATAATGCAGCCTATGCGCAAGAAAATTGTGCCGGAGTAGCAGAACTGTCGGAATTATCCTCAAAGCTGCGGGCGGTGATGAGCAGATACCGGCTGAAGAAGCAGGGGGATACTACGGTAAAAGCAGCAAATAACAGTCAATTAGATAGAGCGGTGCAGGACAAGCTCTTTACCCTGTTGCAAAAAGCGTCTACGACAAAGGAAGTAGATACGGAGCTGGAAGATATGATAAAGGAGCAAAAGGATTTTGAATGCCTCTATGTAATAGATGCCTCCGGAAATCAGTTAAGTCACACAATAATGAATCCAGACATCATCGCAGAACAGGATGAGAACTTCAAACCGGCCATGCCTGGAGACTATCACGGTGATAAGAAATACTACCGCCAGGCAATTAAGAAATCAAAGGAATGGTATGTTTCCGTAGACTACATCTCCACAGCCACCGGAGGTCTTTGCAAAACCTTATCCTACGCTTATGTAGGAAATGATAACAAGACCTATGTTATATGTGTTGATTTAATTTGTAAATATTAACTTACAAAGCCTTGAGGACAAACATTTAAGAAAAAACTGCGAAATGATTCATAAATGTTACAATGAATTGATATACATTATTGTATTCGTTTATGGGAGTATAAAGGTGGGTAATATGGAAGATTTTACACTGCGCAGAGTGATCAACGATTATATGAAAGAGGTATGCCATTATAGTCAAAAGCAGGTGTTTGCAAACTCATCGTATCAGAGAAATTATTTCCAGAGCCAGATAGATGATGCGATAGAGGGACTTATCAACTTCTTGCAGTTATATTATAACAGTGATAGGAAGCAGCGGCCTTTTTCAGCTCAGGAGGATCAAGTACTGATTGAACAATATGTTGAGGAAGAAAGAGTATCACAGTATAATATGCCTGCATCCTCTGGAGTACAGCAAGGGTTTCGGCCAGGAATGCAGCAGGGTATTCAACCAGGGATTCAACCAGGGATTCAACCAGGGATTCAGCCAGGGATTCAGCCAGGGATTCAACCAGGGATTCAATCAGGAATGCAGCCGGGATTACAACCAGGAGTACAGCCAGGGATTCAGCCAGGAATACAGCCGGGACTTCAACCGGGGATTCAACCAGGAGTACAGCCGGAGATACAACCTGGACTTCAGCCGGAGATGCAGCCTGAGACACAGCCAGGGAATGCTGCTGGAACAGGGAATCAGAGAGCTTTTACCGTAGAAGAGCTCAGCAGGTATAACGGAAGTAATGGGAATCCTGCTTATGTAGCAGTAAATGGTATTGTTTATGATGTGAGTAATGTTATGCGGTGGGCAGGAGGTTCACATTTTGGTTTAATGGCAGGACAGGATCATACCAGTGATTTTATGGACTGCCACGGTGGGATGACAGAAAGACTTCAGAGTTTACCGGTTGTGGGAACTTTAGTGACATCTTAAAGAAAGTTAAACTTAAGGAGGTTGAATTAAGATAGAAAGAACGTTGTTATTAAGAACGCCCAATATGAATAAAAGAATAATAAAATGCCACAGGCAGATAATTATATCAGCCCGTGGCTGGTTTTATATTAGGTGGTTTTATTATTAATGGTTCTATTATTAATGGTTCTATATTAGTAGTTCTATAGATGGTTCTGTTATTAGTGGTTCTATATTAGTGATTCTATATTACTAGTTGTATATCGGTTGGTTCTAACTTTGATAGTTTTATATTATATAATGCTAAATTATTAGATTTTATTTTTTAGGGGGATTAAACTGCGTTATGGCAGAAAGCCGCTATTCTATCGATTGGAATATCGCATACTGAGCCTACAACACGGCCATATCCATTGCCGTTACCGTTGCCATTGCAGTTTCTTCCGCCTGAATTGCCCATTTGACCAAAGCCAGGTCTCATTCCATTTCCATTTCCATCCATATCTCCGCAGATATTCTCAGCGAGAGGATTGGTTGGTGCCATACCCTGCTCTGTTACTAATCTAACAAAACAAGAATTTGCTGAAATGATGACTCCGGTAAAACCGCAGCCGGAAGCTCCGCCGCTCGTAGTAAAGATTGTTACTGTTTCTCCGACAAATTCACAGATGTGTCTTACAAAGCTAGTGCCTTGAACTCCGTTTCCGTTATTTCCATTACCGTTACAAGAAAAATTGTTGTTGCTGTGTGACATATTTTTTTACCTCCAAATTATTAATTAACAATCATGTGACCGTGAGGTCACTCCATGTCGGATGTGAAAATTGTTCTTTATTTTCACACTAACTGTCATTCGGCCGTGAGGCCGC
>JAQZBD010000210.1 GCA_029239235.1 Herbinix sp. | reverse complement strand
CTTTACATCCATTCTTGCGCTGTTATCCTGCTTCTGCATCACTGCTTCTTGCCCAAGATAAGCAGCGGGAAGAGTCACAAATTTCTTCTTTGTATCCAGCAGCCTTGCTTCTCGAAATAAAAAATCACAGGTTGCAGTACCATCCGCATGAGTCATTTCTATGAATGGTTCTCTGATATCACCTTTCCCATAGGAGGACATCTCTAGACAACGATCCTCCAACCCCAGCTTTGGATGAGCCTGGGAATAGGTAAGCATCGTCCCGGGTAAAAACTCCACCTTTTCTATTAGTGGCTGGTATCCGCCGCTAAGATCAATCCGTTTCCCATAATAGAGATGCTCCAGATGCCCCGAGGGCATTACCCGAAAGCAGTATGTAGTGTCCTTGGTATTAATGATAAACAACTCTTTTTCCCTTGTAATCATATTAAACTCTCCATTGTGCTTTTTTATGAATTAACAGATCCGATTCCTTCTCTTGCTTCAGCTCAGTCATAATGTTCTCAGGATATGTCTCTGACAGCTTATACCTTCCGCGAAAAAACAGCAGTGAAAGAATCAGCCCTTTATCGCAAATCAATCATTACTAATGCAAACCTCAGGTTTAATTTACTCCCTTTCCATTTTTTCATTATTATTTCACCATTTTAAATTACATTAAACTTAATCTCTGTCACCCCCAGATCTGCTTGTTTTAATGTGATACCCCCTTCTCCTTTTTCACCAATCGTCTTAATATATGTGCCCCCCATTCCGCCCTTAAGACTAATTACTTCCGGACCAATCAATTCAATTGCACCCCAGGTCTTTAATACAATTGGCTCTTGATAATAGGGAAGTTTGTTACCATTTTCATCGATTGCCAGAATACGGATCTCAGCTACATCATAGGTATTTTCTTCTACCATAGTAGTTGCACCGACCTTTACACTTAGCCTTACACTACTTGAGGGACTTTTATTGATTACCTTTACCACCTGATTATCCTTGATTGCCTCAAACCGAAAGGTAGTAACTGCGCCGCCCCAGCCCCCGATATACTTATAATACAGCCCTGCTGCCTTCTCCATCGTGAGTCTCTCCTTAATCATCAACACTCCCATGGATATTTTGTGCTGAAGGGGCAAGTGATTTGGTCCATATTTTCTTACAGCAAACAATATTTTCTTAATTGTCTCTGCTGTCTTGTGGCTAAAATGCTCCTCTTCTTCCAGTAAATTGCCGATAAAATCATCTATCAATACTGGCGGATGCAACAGATTTTTAAACTCCTTGCGATTAGGATAAAACTCCTTAATAAAGGTGTCATTTTTATAAAGCCTTATACTGTCCGCATTAGTAAATATCTGAATATCCCCCAGATTTCCTGCCGGATGCTCCCCAATATCCAAGGAGGAACTTATCTCACAAATAGTTTCCTCCACTGACTGGCTTGCATAAACTGCCGCCGCGGTTTTCGGATTACGGAACATATCCATGACTCCATGATAGCAAATCCGATCTCCGCTTCCAAAATCCTTATGGGTATTATAATCAAACATGCACCAGCCAATCGCACCTGCAATATCCGTCTGTTCAAAGGAAGCCTCCAGCACTCTGGCATGTCTAAGCGCATGTTCTAGCCTGTATTCTTCGTTATCAAAGGCTTTCGTTGGAAACATGTGTCCATTAAATTCTGTCACTAGATATGGCGCTCCAGACTTTGGGCTAACCTCAGATTTCTTACTGAGCCCTCTCGTTTTTCCATTATGCAAAAAGTCATTATATGTATAAACATCTTCGAGCAGATTACTTTTTTGGATATAACGAACGCCACCTGTTTGTCTGCCAGGATCCAATTCATGTGCAAGCTGATTCGTTCTTTTGTAAAATGCATCATCATCCTGGGATTCATTAATTCTAACCCCCCATAGGATTATGGATGGATGATTGCGATATTGCAAAAGCATTTCCTGTACCATGTTGCAAGCTAACTGTTTCCAAGCCTCATCACCAATGTGCTGCCAACCAGGCAGTTCAGTAAAAACCAGTAATCCTAATTCGTCACATCGATCGATAAAGTGCTGCGACTGGGGATAGTGAGCCGTTCTTACGATGTTAACCTTTAATTCCTGTTTCAAAATCTCTGCATCCCTTTGCTGCATTCGCTTTGGCATCGCATATCCAACATAGGGATAGCTTTGGTGACGGTTTAATCCTATTAGCTTTATCTTCCTATGATTAAGATAGAAGCCGTCTGCTCTGAACTCACAGGTTCGAAATCCAAACCGGATCAATCTATCATCCACTACCTCATTTTTACTCACTAGCTCCAGCTTAAGCTGATAAAGAACAGGATTATCAATATCCCAACGAAGGACGTTTGGAATCTCGAATTGCGCCTCTAAGGTCTTTTTATCAATAATAAGCCTTTCTGAAAAAACTGTTTCCTCTTTTGCATTTAGAATTGTCGCAATTAAGTCTAAAGACCTCAAAGGCTCTTCATATAGCTTCAGTTGTAGTTGAAGGAACTGACTGCTTCCTACTTGTAATAAATCCGCTTCCTTTTCTATATATAAGTCTCCCTTAGAACCCTGACTAGGATGGGATAACTCCTTAGTCATAAGAAAAACTTCCTCAATCGCAATCTTATCCTTAACTTCAAGATACACTTCCCGGTAAATGCCTCCATAGGTCATATAGTCGATCAAATTACCAAAGGGAGGAAGGTTATTACTCTCTCTGCTGTCCACTTCAACGATAAGTATGTGCTCCGGATTCTCTTTGTCAAAGTCCAAATGAGGCTCCAGGTCAAAGGTAAAGGCTGTATAACCGCCTTCGTGCTTTCCAATCCTGACACCATCCAGATATACTGTTGCCACATGAGCCACTCCTTCAAAGGTCAGTAAGATTCTATTATTCTTCCACCCCTTTTCTATAACAAGTTTTCTCCGATAGCAGCTGACAAACTGATAGACCTGGTCATCAAAATAATGAAAAGGTGTAACCGTGTTGGTATGAGGAAGTCTAACCTTTTCCATACTCTGCTCATCATAGTACTCCTCCAGCATTACCGGGTCAAAGGAGCTTTGAAACATCCAATCATTGTTTAGATAAATACGTTTTCCCACTATTTCTTCTCCCTTCTTCTTACAAAATAATATTATGATAGATTGATTAAGATCTTCTCTTTGAATCTTACTCATTATACTTCTATTTATCCAGGCTAATTCCTTCAAATAATATATCCAACATCTGCTGTAATGCCTCTTCATAGGCAATATTACTGTCAATCAGCTCTTTTCTGCTGATATAATATTCGATGGTTCCGCTAAACATAGCTTTAAATATCGGCAGACTCACTCTCCTAATCCGGCCTTCAGCCATCGCCTGCTCCATTAGCTGAAAGGTCGGCTCCCACTCGGTCTCAAGACGGTTTTCTATCTTGGCATAGATTCTAGGAAACCTCGATTTCAGATCATAGAGCTGGCGATAATCTATTGATCTATACTTTCTAGGAAGAACCACCAGTATCTTCTTTAATTTATCAACTATATCCAGAGCTTCATCTTCTAATATCTCACGCTCTCCTTCTTTAATTGCTCCAAACACATCTTCCACTGCTTCAACAAAAAGTGCTTCCTTGTCCTGTACTACGGTATATAGTGTTCTTTTACTAATACCAAGCCGTTTCGCAATATCATCCATTGTAAATTTTAAACCCTTTTCATTAAATTCCTGTAATACTGCATCTATAATACGTTCCTTAAGCTCCATTGTTCTTCCTTTCATCCGATTACCTGTAATTATTATATAAAACTAGAAAACTGAATTCAGTTTTATAGTTTTATTATAACTCAACTGGTTAATTTTGCAATAACAAATTTTGCAATGGTAGGCGTCATTATCAGTCAAACTTATCTAAAACAGAGTCAAGAAGCATCTCGTAATTTCAAGCACGTAAAAAGGAGGAGATCATCTCCTCCTTTTGCACTATTGTATTTTGGTTAAATTCTTACCCCAAGCCCACGCAGCTCTTCCATCGCCTGGTCATAGGACTCAAAACGGATCGCATTAAAACCCAACTCCTTCGCAGCATCTACATTGACCTGGAGATCATCTAAAAAGACTGCCTCAGATGGATTAAACTGATACTTTTCCACCAAGGCATGATAAATAGCGGGCTCCGGTTTCACATGTTTTATTTTATAGGATACAATACCCCCATCAATATGCTTCATGAATTCAAAGTTGTCCTTTTGCTTTTCATAGCCAACTTTAGAATAATTAGATAATATGTAGACCTTATAATCATTATTGCGTAATTGCTTTACTAATTCAGCAGCATAATCATATTCCACGATCATGGAATGGAAATTTTCAAAAAAATCCCTGATTTCTTTTTCCACGCTGGGCTCACTGGTACAACTCAGCTCAATAAGTTCCGTACTTTCCTTTGCTCCTCTGTCCCACTCCAGCCAAAAATCACTTTGAACCGTTGCCTTACTGATCTTCTTCAAGGTATCCTCATCATAATTACGACTTATCAAATAATCCTTCCAGCCAAAATGTGCAAGTACATTTCCAATGTCGAACACTACAGTATTTATCATTATTTTACCTCTCCTATTAGTTTTAATATAGACATCATTTTTGAATGGTCTTCCATTTTTGAATGGCCATCCATTTTAATTTAGTTCATTTTATTCAGTCCTTGATTTATTACAACTTACGGCACCGCTTACCAGTGACAATCATACCACAAAAATGATTATAAAAAAAGTACCTGACTCCAATTGGCTTCAGGTACTTGATCTTTATGAATTAGTTATTGATTAATTTAGGTTTATTCGTCCAACTCATCATCTTACGAAGCTCTGTACCAACCTTCTCCAACTCATGCTGTGATTCAATTCTTCTTCTAGCATTGAAGTATGGACAGCCAACCTGGTTCTCTACTAACCAGTTACGAGCAAAGGTACCATCCTGGATATCAGTAAGCACCTGCTTCATAGCCTTTTTAGTCTCAGCTGTGATGATCTTGGAGCCAGTGATATAGTCACCATATTCAGCAGTATTGGAGATAGAATATCTCATTCCTGCAAAACCACTCTCATTGATTAAGTCAACGATTAATTTCATCTCATGGATACATTCAAAGTAAGCACTTTCCGGTTCATAGCCTGCTTCTACAAGAGTTTCAAAACCAGCCTTCATCAGGGCAGTTACACCACCACAAAGTACAGCCTGCTCACCAAATAAATCTGTCTCAGTTTCTTCTCTAAAGGTTGTCTGAAGAACGCCCGCTCTTGCACCACCAATTGCTAATGCATATGCAAGACCGATATCATGTGCTTTACCGCTTGCATTCTGATGTACTGCAATCAGTGCAGGAACACCACGGCCTTCCTGATACTGACTTCTTACTGTATGTCCAGGGCCCTTAGGAGCGATCATTAATACGTCAACATCTGCAGGAGGAATAATCTGACCAAAGTGGATGCTAAAGCCATGTGCGAACATTAATGCATTACCTGGTTCTAAGTTAGGCTCAATTGCTTCTTTATATAATTTGCCCTGCTTCTCATCATTGATAAGAATCATGATAATATCTGCTTTCTTTGCTGCTTCCGCTGCCGTATAGACTTCAAAGCCTGCTGCTTCCGCCTTTGCCCAGGACTTACTTCCTTCATAAAGACCGATGATAACATGTACTCCGGACTCCTTTGCATTCAATGCATGTGCATGACCTTGGCTGCCGTAACCAATCACCGCAATTGTTTTTCCTTCTAATAATGAAAGGTTACAATCCTGTTGATAATAAATCTTTGCCATCGTATATTCCTCCTACTTTGTATGTGAGAATTTCTCCTCATTATTTATTTGGGTAATTTACTCTCTTAGTAATTCACTTAGTCCTCAATATAATCTGAGATATCGCCAAAGCCTCTGGTTAATCCGGTGATACCTGTGCGAACAAGTTCTCTGATGGTATATGGTTCCAGTAATTTAATAAACGCATCCAGCTTCTCTTGGCTTCCGGTTAATTCTATGATCAGTGATTCCGGCGCCACATCTACGATCTTGGCTCTGAAGATATCAGCAATCGAAATAATTGCCTGGCGATCCTTTTCCGGTGCGCTGACTTTGACCAAGATTAACTCCCGAGTTACCGATTCGCCGGGCTCTAATTCTATAATCTCAATAACATCTTCTAGCTTAATTAACTGTTTTCTAATCTGATCCAAAATCTGATCATCACCATGTGCCAGTACAGTCATTCTGGAAATCGCGGGATTTTCAGTCTCACCTACCGTTAAGCTATCAATGTTATAACCTCTTCTACTGAATAAACCAGATACTCGACTAAGAACACCTGCTGTATTATCCACCAGAATTGAAAATACCATTCTCTTCATAGCATACTCCTCTCTTTTATGTAATAGGAAATTGCATAATATAATCTTCACAACTACCTATGTAATAAGCAACTGATGGACAGTAGCCTATAAGAAAAGCCCGTCACAGGTCACTCTGTAATGGGGCTTCTGTTGCTGTATAAAAAGTAAGTTTATTAAGTTGTATGTTATTGTACCAACTACATTTGTATTTGTCAAGTGTTCAAACATGCATAATCACACATTTTTTTATTAGTTTAAATCACTAAAGTAAATGCATAAAAATACAACTTCTTATAATATTATATTATAGGAACAAAATACGTGTTCCTATAATCGAGATGCACGGCGCAAGTACAGCGCCTTTTATCAGAAGTAAAGTTCAACTTCTGATAACTTAT
>JAQZBD010000209.1 GCA_029239235.1 Herbinix sp. | reverse complement strand
TGTAATTATGGATTAAAGGAGAAAAATAAAATGGTTAAAATTAATGCACCACAGATTATGTCCATCAGAGAAGCAGGGCCGATGTTAAACCAAATTATAGAGCTACAGGAACAGGAGCGTGCTGCAGAAGGCTTGCTATTTTCTTCTGAGTATCTGTCGGGTGAAGATTTGTCAGGAATTGATTATAATCAAGTGGAATTCGATCATTGTAGGTTCCTTAATTGTAATTTTAATAAGGTGGGCTTTACTAATGTTCGTTTTAAGAATTGTGATCTTTCCAACTGTACCTTTGAGAATGGATATTTCAGTCAAGTGGAGTTTCTAGCCTGTAAAGGCGTTGGCAGTAAGCTTCAAAATACTACGATGAAGCAGGTTCGTTTTTCGGATTCTAATTTCTCCTACTCCAATTTCGAGCATTCCAAATTACAAAAGGTAGTGATTACTTCCTCGGATTTTAGTAAAGCATGCCTTGCAGAGGGAGTTTTGAAAGAAATAGAGCTGAAGGAAGTTTCATTTACCAATGCGGATTTTTTTAAGACACCGCTAAAGGGAATTGATTTTAGGGAAAGTGTAATTGAGGGTATTACGTTATCTGATAGTTACAAGGAATTAAAAGGGGCAATTGTAGATACTTATCAGGCAGCGGATTTGGCGCGGATTCTTGGTGTTGAGGTAAAATAGAAAAAAGAGTCGCAAAAAGAGATGAAATGCTTTATAATAGATATAACATGTTAATGTTTACATATTTATTTCTTAAGGAGAGTTTATTATGGCACTGATACAAGTTAATTTCATTTCAAAATCCCTCATGAGAACGGTACCGATGAATGTTATTTTACCAGTGGATAAGCTGACATTTCCGGGTATGCCCGTCAGAGAGGACAAACCGTATAAAACCTTATACTTATTGCATGGTGTTTTCGGTAATTACACAGATTGGATTTCTGGTACGAATGTTCAACGATGGGCAGAGGAGAGAGATCTGGTTGTAGTTATGCCCTCCGGAGATAATATGTTCTATGTGGATCAGCCGAAAGCGAATAATAACTATGGTGAGTTTATCGGTAAGGAATTAGTAGAGATAACGCGTAAAATGTTCCCTCTTTCTCATAAAAAAGAGGATACTTATATTGCAGGACTTTCCATGGGTGGATTTGGTGCCCTTCGTAATGGGTTAAAATATCATGAGACCTTTGGCTGCATTGTGGGGTTATCCTCAGCCTTGGTACTTGAGGGAATGGATAAGAGAACGGATGAGGTTCCCTTCTTTATCGAAAGCAGAAGCTATGCAGAAAGCTGCTTCGGTGATCTGTCTAAGCTGGCAGATAGTGATATGAATCCAAAGTGGCTTGCCAAAAAGCTGGTAGAAGAAAAGGCTGAGCTACCTAAGATCTATATGGCGTGCGGAACCAGTGACAGTTTGTTTGGAGCTAATAAGGAGTTTCATGACTATTTAACTAACCTTGGAATTGAAGCTGATTTTGTAGAAGGATCTGGAGCTCACGAGTGGGATTTCTGGAATACCTATATTAAAAAAGTTCTTGATTGGCTGCCGTTAGAAAAGAATGGTATGGGCATCAACAGCGGTAATGTCGGTGTTTAAATAGGATAGAGAAATATATAAAAGGATGTAGCAGTTTGGAGCTGCTATGTCCTTTCTTTCATTAGTAAAAATCTACGAAATAATTTAAAAAAGTTGTAGTATAGTAACAAGAATTGTTATTGATATTATTCAAATAATAGTATAATATGAATTTATGAGAACATAAGAGAAGGAGGACATTATGAAGGGAACAGTAGTATCATCTTGGGTTTCATCCTGCAGGGCTTTGTTTGGAAATGAAGTTGTCGATAAGGCATTATTATCACAGAAATTACATACAGATGTGGTATTTTCCCCCCTAGAAGATGTAGAGGATAGAATAGCAACAGGTGTTATTGATCAAGTAGGTAACTTAGTTGGAAAAAATCATGAAGAGATATGGAATATCATGGGTGAGCAAAACATAAAGACCTTTAGTAAGAATTATCCAGGTTTCTTCCGGCATGAGTCAGCTTATCAGTTTTTGAAATCAATGAATGATGTACATATAATTGTTATGAAACGCTTCAAGGGAGCAGTACCTCCAATCTTAGATGTTCTACCCATATCAAAGAACGAGATATTATTCACTTATCGTTCCAAACGAGGAATGCAGCATTATCTCCATGGATTGATTAATGGTGTAGCCCATTATTTTAATGAGAATATCGGAATAGAATATTTGTCACAAAAAGAAGGTGAGCTTCAGCTTAAATTAACCTTTGATCGTGAGATACAATATACCAAACGTTATAGGTTCAACCAAGTGCTTTCCTTTGGTGTGATTAAGAAGGTGTCCCTTAAGGCATCCATCTTTAATACAATTATTGTTCTGCTGGCAGCCTTTTTACTGGGAACAGGAGTTTTGACAACGGTGGCTCTCGGTGCAATAACTTTTGTTGCATCCTTCGTCTCAGCTACATTGTTACATCGCCCTCAGAAGCTATTAAATCAGGAGCTTAAAAAATTGAGTGAATGTGATTTCATAGAGAATCTTAATGTACGTTCAAAGGATGAATATGAAGATATTATGAACTCAATTAATGCGATTAAGCAAAGGGTACAGAAGGATTTTATTGGATTCAATGCGATTGTAGATGAAATGTATACCTTTAATCGTTCGGTAACTGACATTGCAGGAACTATGCAAGCTACTTCAAATGATATTACAGCGGTGCTGGATGAAGTTGCAATTGCTGCAACGACTCAAGCTGAGGATACGGAGCGTTCTGTTAGTATTTTAAGTGATAGTATCAATAATGTAACCCGTATATCAGAAGAGAGCCAGGATAATGAGCACAAGATTGAAACGGCTATGGAACGTTTAGAGAATAGCTTCCATGATGTAAATAATACAACAAGTGAAATTAAGACTGTACTTAATAAATTTAACATGATTAAAAAGAACAGCGACGAATTGCGTAAAAATGCTGTTGATATGATGCAGATTGTATCCATTGTATCCTCTATTGCTAAGCAGATTAACCTTCTGGCGCTGAATGCTTCCATTGAGGCTGCCAGAGCAGGTGAGGCTGGCCGGGGTTTCGCAGTCGTTGCGGAAGAGGTAAGGAGCCTTTCTGTTGATACGAATCAAGCCGTAGATCAGATTAATCAGAGTCTGACCAAATTCGTTGACAGCATCGGTGGTGTGGTTGGAGATATTGATGTTCAATACAATGTTCTTGAGGCAGAAAGTATCAAATTAAGCAATGCGGTTGAGACCTCAAGTGATGCAAATTCAAATCTGAAAGCAGTATCGGATTTGATGATTGAGACCTCTCAGGAGCTTAAAGTGGAGGCGGATAATATAGCATCTCTATTTGATAACATGCACAGCCTGGCGGCGATTGCAGAAGAAAACTCTGCAGCTACGGAGGAAGCAAGCTCAAATGTTGCAATTTATGTAGATCAGATTAATGAGTTAACAGAACAGATTAATGTGTTTAACAAAATGATTGTAAACTTCCAGGAAGATTTAAGTAACTACAAAATTTAATAGGTAATGAATAGAAGTTATAAAGGGATTGAACAGTAAAGATGTTCAGTCCTTTTTTATTCCAGAATAAAGAAATGTAGGGTAAGAGAAAGTTGTAGGTTTCAGTGAATAATAATTTTTACATAAAACGTAAACTGTTTAGTAATTTTATTGCATATTTATGCTGAAAATGGTATACTTATTGGCGTGTGCATGTTTCTGACACGTTAATACAATAAAGAGAGGAATATAAAATGTTATCAGATTTTAATCAATTTATTAATTGGGTCGATGGATTAGTTTGGGGCTTACCATTGATAGTATTAATTATGGCAATTGGAATTTATTTAACTATTCGGCTAAAAGTGTTACAAGTCGTACATTTGCCGAAAGCACTTAAATTCATGGTGCTCAATGAGGAGGGTGGAAAAGGAGAAGTGAGCAGCTTTGCAGCACTTTGCACTGCACTTTCTGCTACGATTGGAACAGGTAATATTGTTGGTGTTGCAACTGCAATTGTAGCAGGTGGCCCTGGTGCTTTGTTTTGGATGTGGATTGCAGCTTTCTTTGGTATGGCTACAAAATATTCGGAAGGCTTACTGGCAATAAAGTTCCGTAAGGTTTCTGAAAATGGACATGTATTAGGCGGACCCTTCTATTATATTGAATTAGGAATGGGATCTAAGTTTCGCTGGTTAGCAAAGCTTTTTGCATTCTTTGGGGCATGCGCGGGTCTTATGGGAATTGGTACCTTTACTCAGGTAAATGGTATTACCTCCGCAGTAAATAATTTTGCGTCAAAAAGCAATCCAATGATGGTTTCAATCTTTGGAGCAGAATATTCAATTGTGACTATTATAACCGGCTTAGTTATTACAATATGCGCAGGACTTGTATTAATTGGAGGATTAAAGAGAATATCTAATTTTGCACAGATAGTCGTACCTTTTATGGCGATTATATACATTATTTTTTGTGTTGTTCTGCTAACTACCAATGCAAGTGCGATTCCAGGTGCAATTGTTGAAGTAATAGAAGGTGCCTTTGGAGTTAGAGCAGTTGCCGGCGGAGCATTAGGAGCAATGATGGTGGCAATGCAAAAGGGTATTGCCAGAGGTATCTTTTCCAATGAATCTGGTTTGGGTAGCGCACCAATCGCGGCAGCAGCGGCACAGACAAATGAGCCCGCTCGACAGGGATTAGTTTCTATGACAGGAACCTTTATTGACACGATTATTATCTGTACCATGACTGGCTTAAGTATTGTTGTTACTGGTGCGTGGAATGTAGGATTGGAAGGTGTTGAGGTAACAGATATGGCATTCCGAACCGGTTTACCCTTTAGTCCTACCGTTGCATCCTTTCTTTTAATGCTTTGTTTGATTTTCTTTGCGTTTACAACAATCATTGGTTGGAATTATTACAGTGAGCGTTGTGTGGAATACTTAGTGAATGGAAAACAGAAGCCGGTGATGGTATACCGTTGGCTTTATATACTGGCGGTATTTATAGGTCCATATATGACAGTACAGGCAGTTTGGGGCGTAGCTGATATCTTTAACGGCATGATGGCGTTCCCTAATTTAATAGCTCTTTTCGCATTAAGCGGAGTTATTATAGCTGAAAGTAAGTTGTATTTTAATAAGATTAAATCAGCAAAATAAAAAGAAGTAACAGAAAAATTGTGGTAGTAAAGTAAAATAGTAATCGAGTCGTTTCAGAACATATCTTTGAGGCCAATAATTGGGTATGGGATAATTGACGGGAAAACAAACTCAAGATTTGGTAATAATGACAGTATGTAAATAGTTACATGTTTGATATAATCAATGCAACGATAAAACTTGACTCTATTTTTTATGGGAAATTAGACTTAGGAGGATTATTATGCATTCAGAGGTTATCAGATTATATGGGGACAGAAGTGATGTCACCTTAACTACATATGTGGTTGCAGATTCGAAGGAAATGGCTAAGGGTAAAATGAGACCGGCAATTTTAATTTGTCCGGGTGGTGCATACCTTTCCTGTTCCGACCGTGAAGCAGAACCGGTAGCACTGCGTTTTGCGGCTATGGGTTATCATGCTTTTGTGCTTCGTTATTCTACTTATAATGAAGGTAAAACAGGATTTCCCGATCTGTCAAAGAAACCTGAGCCTAAAGAATTATGTCAGCATCCAAAGCCGATGCAGGAGATCGGCAAAGCGTTTTTAATCATTCGTGAGCATGCCGAGGAATGGAGGGTGGACGTTGACAAAATTGCGATCTGCGGATTTTCCGCAGGGGCACATAATTGTTCCATGTATTCTACCTATTGGCATTCACCCTTATTGTCAGAGTATTTCAATGAGAAGCCGGAGGTGTTTAAGCCTGCAGCAGCAATTTTAGGTTATACCCTCAGTGATTATATCTATATGAAGGAGCAAGCCGGAAGGACAGAGGATCCGATGGGGAAGGTGCTGTTTGCTTTGTCTAACACAGCATTTCTTGGAACTGATGAACCGGATGAGGCAAAGCTGGATGAGGTTAGTCCTGCTCGTCATGTGACAGAGTTAAATCCGCCGACCTTCCTTTGGTCAACTGCGGCAGATAGTTTAGTTCCGGTTCAACACTCGATTCGTATGGCACATGCTTTAGCAGATCATAAGGTTCCATTTGAGATGCATATTTTCGAAGAGGGCGCACATGGATTGAGCCTTGCTACACAGGCATCCTCAGGAGCAAAATCAGAGATGAATAGGGATGCTGCGAAATGGGTTGATATGGTAGAAGCTTGGCTGGATAAGAGATTGGCATTACCCCTTCCGGAAAAAACCGAATGGGAAGAGATGATGTTACAGAGTGGTAATAATATATTTTAAGTAAATATTTTTGTCGTAATATAAAAAGGGGTAGACTTCTCAGAAGCCTACCCTTTTGCATTAAAGATAAGTCCTCGGTTATTACCGGAGTTCGCTTTACAATGGGCAGTAGGTAACGCATATCTTGCGTTATTCATTGTCTTTTTATTATTAAGTGCAGAAAAATCTTATCATTCAGAGGGTTTTATGGTATAATATCGCAGATATAATACTTGTCTGTTTACAGACAATGGTGTCGAAGGCTGCGAGTGCACATACTGGCACAAAGTGCCGTACCATGGGAGCTTATAAATATGGTATTATATTTTGCATCAAGCCAAGAAAGGAAATATGAGCCAGAATGTTTCTAATGATAGATAACTAT
>JAQZBD010000208.1 GCA_029239235.1 Herbinix sp. | reverse complement strand
AGCATAGGTATCGGTTTAACTCCTTGTACGCTTCCAGCAGTAGGGCATCCAAACTTTGAAATCAAAGAAGGAACCATGGAAGTGGGTATTGGACATCACGGGGAACCAGGAATCGAAGTATGTGAGCTAGAAACAGCAGCCAGGATGGCACAGCGTATGGTTGATGTTATTCTTCCTGACTATCCTTTTGTCGCAGGCGATGAAGTTGTTGTATTAGTTTCCGGACTAGGAGCAACACCAGTTATGGAATTGTATGTAATTTATGATGAGCTCGATAAACTTCTTACAGAGAAGGGGATTAAGACACATCGTGCTTATGTAGGTAATTATTTCACCTCATTGGAAATGATGGGAGCCACCCTTACCATAATGAAGCTTGACGAGGAATTAAAGGAACTGATTGATATGCCTGCTAATAGTTCAGGATTAAAGCAGTTTTAAGCAGGACAATAACAAGAAGTATAAAATCAATATTCAACTGACAATATTTGCAATATAAGCCAATATACAAGAAAGAAGGAATCATGATGAGCACTTTTAAAAATGCGGATGGTAAATCGGTTTTACTAAAAATGGTGAAAGCTATTCAGGATAACAAAGCATATTTAGGAGAGGTCGATGGCTTGATCGGAGACGGTGATCACGGAATGAATATGAATAAGGGATTCAGCCTTTTCGAAACCCGTTTTCAAGATAACACCATTACCTTTTCAGAAGGTCTGAATGAATTAGGTACAATTCTTTTTAACGAAATCGGCGGTTCCATGGGTCCTATCTATGGTACCATCCTAATGGATATGGGTGAAGCCGGAGAAAACTTGGACGATATCCATTTAGTTGATTTAATGAATATGCTGGAAGCCGGCCTAAATGGACTATGCACCATTGTAGATGCAAAGGTTGGCGACAAAACATTAGTGGATACCCTTTCTCCGGCTGTTAACAGCTTGAAAGAATCTGCAGCTGCTAATATCGATTTTGCGCAAGCACTAGAAAAAATGAAGACCAGTGCACAAGAAGGACGTGATTCCACAAAAGACATGGTTGCAAAATTCGGTCGCTCCAGCCGTTTAGGCGAACGTTCCAGAGGCGTCTTAGATGCAGGTGCTACTTCTTGTTACATAATATTAGCTGCTATGGCAGAAGGAATCATTTCTGTTCTGCAGTAGTTATAAAGACAAAACTTTCCTTACTATTTGTGTCGCCAATTGGCGGCGGAATGGAGCTTAATATGAAAATAGCAATTGGATGTGATGAGGCTGCTTATAACCTTAAGCAGGTCATAATCAATCATATAAAAGATATGCACCCTTCCATAGAGGTTACTGATTTTGGCGCTGATGAAGGAGCAATCGTCTTATATCCCGATGTTGCTTATACCGTGGCGGACCAGGTTGCCTCCGGTGCTTTTGACAGAGGAATTTTGGTATGCGGAACCGGTATCGGAATGGCGATCTGTGCCAATAAAGTACCAGGAATTCGCGCTGCTGTATGCCATGATCCTTTCTCCACAGAAAGATCCAGAAAAAGTAACGACTCTCAAATCATGTGTATGGGTGAACGAGTAATCGGTACGGAATTAGCAAAATATCTGGTTGATATCTGGTTGAAAAGCGATTTTGCAGGAGGCGGCTCAACCCCTAAAGTTGAAAGAATTAACACCTTGGAACAAGAGCATATCAAACTAGCAAAATAAAAGCTGTAAACTGAGGCGCTCACAAAACATGAGCGTCTCAGTTACTATCCTATTGTTTCGCTATTTACTTCTTTTTGCCAACCGCTGCAAGGTATATTATAAATTCCTCTTCTCCATCTAATTGGAAGAGGTTATCTACCGCCTCCTGATCATATATGCCAATTGCACAAACCCCCACATCCACAGATTCACCTGCCAGATAAAGATTCTGACAAACATGTCCAACATCGATTAATATTTTCTTATGGGCTGATACATCATATTTCCATTCAGATCGATAAGGAGTTGTACTCCATGCAAAGGTGACAGCAGCTTTTTTCGCAAAGTGAGGCACAAAAGGCTGATCTAACGTAATGGCATCTAACCTCTTATCAATATCTTCTAATGCACCCATAAAAATCAGCATATGCTCTATTGGTAGATATCTATAAATCCCTTTTTCTAAACCATCCACCTTCATTATAAATAGGTAGGTTTCAAATGAATGAGTTGCTCCGCTACAGGGAACAGTCCGAAACGTCATTCCTGCTTTATTTGTTCCGGTTATGCATTGAGTTGCCCACAAAAGATAAGATAACTCTTCAAGGGTAATTGATTCCTCACTATAAAGACGATTACTTCTCCTATCTTTTATACATTCATATATGCCCTGCTTTTTCAGAACATCTTCATTTATAGTGGGTAAGCTTATAATCCTAAGGTTAGGATCATAAGGCTTAACTCCTATTGGTTGTGGCACTCCCTTCATTTTGTCCGTCTTGATATTTTTAAACTGATTAAAATTGGATTTTAAAAAGCTTCTCTCCACTTCATATCTTGCCATTTTACGTTCTCCTTGCTTTGTTTGTTATAATTAAATATATCAGATATTTCGAAATCTTCCGTAGCCTATGCTACAGTTAATTATAATATATTCATTACATACCACAAAACATCCCACTGACCGATCCCCATAACTCCCTAAGTCTTCCCATACCACCATAAAACGATGAGGATAACTTTAAAACCGTGTGAAACGCTCTCCTCGTTTTTCATGTAAATAAGCCTATACTCAACCCGGTTAGAGTTGAATATAGGCTACTACGTGCACAACTGCAAATCAGCATAAAGATGTAAAATTAATGTCCCATCTAGCTCTCCAAAACGAAGGGCTTTGCTGCTAGCCCTATGACACCTGAATCACTCCTGGAGCAGCTTCTTAATCTCTGGAATACTGCATCCCTGCTTCTTCATCCCCTGAATTTCATGAATTCTTGCAACTGTCTTTTCCCTCGGAAATCTCCGTGTCAGATTCTCCTCTTCCTGTTCAAAGGGAAGCATTCCCTCCTCTGTGTAGAATTTCAGGGTACTGTACCGACTTCCGGTAAGCCGCACCAATTCTCCAATGGATACATATTCGGACGCTGCTATCTTCTCAAGGGAACGCTGTCTTGACATTCTAAGGTCTCCTTTATATCTGATAGCGTCTAAGACGCATACCCTGAATCGGAATCTTTCCCATGACCGCATCGGGAACTGCTTCATATAAAACATTGTCTATCTTCAACAAAGGCACCACTCCCGCACGGATTACGGTAACTTCATGACCGTAGTGATTTAGGCGCTTCAGTACATCCTCAAGGCGCTTCTCAGGTTTGGAAAACATGGCTTCTGTATCAATGAATACCGACTGGGAACGTTCAATAAACGGAAAATCAAAATTTATACCCGTACCGACAGGTGTGCTCATTATCTGTTTTTTAAAGGATAGAAAATTCTTTACAGCAGTCTCTGCCATATGATGGATACAAACCTCAAATAGCCTCTTTGCCAGCCGGCTGCTTTGATACAGTTCATTAAAACGGATCAGAACGTTATCCAATTCTTTTTTTGTAAATATCTCGTTTAAGCAAGCACTTTCCCGGAGAAGCCAGAGCTTTGCGATGTCTTCGTCCGTAAGTTCACCCTCTTCCAATACTTCGCTTCTGGTTCCTTCCACCTGCCGGTTATATTCCAAACTGTTGCTTCTATATTCCCTCATGGTGATTTCTGCTGTTACATATAACAAATCACAACCTAAAAGGGTCGGAATTTCCTCTACTAAATTTAGACCTTTTAAAGAATCTGTTATTGCATGCTCCACTTTCTTTAAGCTTTTGTCAGAGAGTGCTGAAGCTTTCATGAGCCACCAGGCAAAGGTACCTTCCAAACTGGTCTTCTTTTTAAATATATGCCTCAGAACTTCTGCCTGATAAAGAAGAACATTCGGCTGCACGAGCACCTCTCTGTTCAGAACCAGTTGCTCTTCCTTCTCTGTAAAGCACCCCTTTAAATAAAGCTCCAGAATGGCCGCTGCCGAAATACAACGAAGTGCCATCCTTTTTGCTGTTGTCATATGCCGACTGTCCAGCGCATTAAGTGATATGATTGCAAAGCCCTGAGCTAATGTTAAATCCTCCATAACTATACATCCTCCTGTAATTAATATGCTTTTTCTTTTTCCTTACTTTTTACTGCATATTACTTACCACTTATTACTTACTACTTACGATTTAAGATTAACACAAAAACCAAGATTTGTAAATATCTTTTATTATTTTTTTAACAAAAAATTCATATACCTGCTTTAATAAGTATGTACTCCTAATTGCCTTTTCTCCCAAAGAGTAATTCTTTTATTTTATCATCTTCTGGTTGTCTCTTCATGAATAATAGAAGACCATTTTCATCAAACTATCACCTTCGCAAAAATAATGATATTATATCCCCATTATTTAAGCTATCTTTTTGCATTCACTGGTTCAATATGAGCCATAACCTGTACATTCTCACTTATCTCCTCTCGTATCTTCTCTTCAATACTATGGATCAATTTATGAGATTCCTCAACACTCATATCTGGTTCCGTCATAATATGCATATCGATATATAAATCATTTTCACTACCACGGCTCCGTATATTTTGAGTGTCCTTAACCTGTTCAAAGCTGAGGGCAATATCCTTGATTTTTTCTGTATTAACAGCCGCTTTATCAACCAGCACACTACTATTATCCTTAAAAATCTCATAAGCTGCGTGAATAACAAAACCTGCAACGAGAAGAGAGGCAATAGGATCAATCATTGGTGGTAACCCTAATTTGATGCATATTAATGTCATTAGTACTCCGATCGAAACATAAATATCACTTCTTGTATGCATGGAATCAGATAATAAAATTTGACTCCTCAGCTCCTTGCCCTTTTTAAATTCATAAACACTGACAAAAATATTGGTAAACAAGGTCGCAAGAAGGATAACTAAGCTTTCTATCGTAATGTTAGGTACTACGGAATTTATGAATCTGCCTATTGCGTCCAAAATTATCTTACCGCCAATAAAAAAAAGCATTCCAGCAATAAATAGCCCGGCAAGAGTTTCAAATTTTCTGTGTCCATAAGGGTGATCCTCATCCACCGGTTTCGAAGCAAACTGTATTCCTATCAATCCTACTATATTAGATGAACCATCTGTCATAGAATGAAACCCATCTGCTGTCATGCTGGCACTCTTAATAATTGTACCGATAATAATTTTCAATACTGCAACTCCTAAGTTTGCAAAAAGAATAATCCACAGCACGTGCTTAACTTTTTTATAAACATCTGCCACCATAATCATATTTCCTTTCAACTATTTTTCACTCACAAGATATTCCAATTAGCTATTTATCTTTGTTCCATTCTTAACGAATACCTCATTGGTACTTAAAAAAAATACCTGTGGCACCATAATTTCTGAAATTATAGTCCCACAGGTATTCTCTCCTGCTGCCAGCTCTCTTGCCAGCCCAGCCCCACACACTCAAAAAGTGTATCGCCTGCTCTATTTATTAATATTTAATTGATTGCACTTAATATATGATATGCTGAAACAGACAGATTTGCCATCATTAACAAGCTTCATTCCAAACAGTTCAAAATAAAATTATTTGCCCAACTCCTTCCAATGACAATAAGCATCGTTCAGTTCCATTAGGGCGTCCGACTTATTCTTCGCTGATACAGCTCCCCGAAGTCGCGCAATATTGGAAGTCAAATAATTAATTTCATCCCTTTCTTCACTGAACTGAATTCTCTTTATTACTTTCCGCCATGCACTGTCCAAGTCACCAACTTCTACAGCCACCTTATCCCAGTCTTCATTATTAACATCCTCTATCATCTTTTCAATGGCTTGTTGTACATCATCATTCTTTCCAAATGGCCTTTTCAAAAAACTACCGCTCATCATAATGCAAACAAATAACATAAGAGTTACGATAGGAATTGCACTAACTATAAATTTTCTCATACACCTTCCTCCTTAAAACGGCCCTTTATAATCACCGATATCCTTTACCTTCTTGATTTTATCCTTGTACAGATCAATATACAGACTTCCAGCATCGTTCAGGGTTAATAAAAACACCTCGGAAACATCTTTTACACCCTGCTTTTTCAATTGATCCATCAGCCATTTTTTATCTTTATTCATCTGGCGCAAATTTTCCTCAATTAATATTCCATCATAGATTAGTTCCGTGCTGATACCGGTAGGTGTTACCTTAATGTTCATATCCTTTGGAGTTAACGGAAGATTTTCCGGTTTTTTTAATACGGAAAGACTGCCATTTGGCTCAACAATGGCATAATCCACTTCATTTAAATCAAAAATCCCTTGATTTCTTAAAAGCTCCAAAATATCCGTAATCCTGAATTTCATCTTCTTCAAAGCATTTTCCATAATTTTTCCGTTCATTATAACAATTGTTGGTTCCCCTTCAAAAAACTTTGCAGCATATCTCCATTTTAATGTTATCATCTCCATTAAATAGGCTAAAACTGCCCAAGTTGCAAGTCCCACCCAATGCGGCCAAGCCCGGCTGGATAGATCTACTGTTACTTCAGAAGCAATAGAACCAATTGTAATTCCTAAGATATAATCGAAAAAAGTTAACTGGCTAATCTGCTCCTTACCTAAAATACGCGCAAAAATAAGTAGTGAAAAATAACTTATGACTGCTCTTACCATAACTACTAGTGCTTCATTCATAACGTTACACCTCCAAAGTAAATTTCATGCACTATTATTATACAATTCAGTTATTTTATGCAAACCTGCTCAC
>JAQZBD010000207.1 GCA_029239235.1 Herbinix sp. | reverse complement strand
AGGTTGCCTTGATAAGCATGATCCACAAGTGTTACTATATACTCCATCAACTTATCTTCCAATTCTTCTCGTGAGCAGCTCAGCACACAAGCTCTAATTCTTTGATAATCAGCTTCCTTGAAATTTTGCTCCATCGGGCTCCCCGATATCATATGACCGATTAAATTCCTTAACAAGATACTGGTGATATTAATAAGTAATTCCTCATAATCCTCATGATAATGTTCCAATACCTCTAATATATAAGCCTGGGGAAGCTTATTTAAAAAATACTGCTCCACTTTAATATAACTTAAATATTGATGTATGGCATCGATACCGCATAGAGGTTCCACAGGTATGATTGTAGGATAATCCAAGGTCAAGATATGGTTTTGGGGCTGGTATCTGGCGTCATAGTAGAGAAAGAAGGAGGGCATTCCCTTGACTACGGTATCGATATATCCCCTGTTTCTATAACCATTAAACTCTATGATGATCTCATCAAATATTGCCTTTGTTTGAAGGACTTTTTGAACTACTAGCTGATATCCTGTCTCATAAGCTTCCTTAGCTGATTTATGCTCAGCATCGGCAATGATAGAATTCCCGTATTCACCTTGATTCAGGGAGGAAGCTTTGTACTCATTGATGCAATAGATGACCGCATCCATTAGCTGTTTAGCCGCAGTATAAGATATGGATGTACTTTCTTTACTGGTATAGCCTTCCGTCAGCTCAGCTACAATCGGTATCAAATCCTTCATCTCATACTCATTCATCCTCATAATCTCCCTCTTCATCTTCAAAATCATCCTCTTGCCGGCTTAGAGGATACCTTCCGATTGAGCCCTGTGTCATTTTACGTATTCTTCTGGCAAGCTGCTCCAAACAAGTGTCCTCCAGATGTTCCAGAGAGCCTTGACATACGCCGTCAAAATACTCCTTCATATACTCCAGCAATTCATCATCCGTTAACTCCTCCAAGGCTTCATTTTTATAGAGATAGAAAATATTCTGCAAGGCTTCTAAGGTGTCAACGTAATTATCTTGATAAATAAACGGAGAATCACAAAATACATATATTATCTTTGGTAAAATACCCTCTCCGAATTCAATTCGTTCCTGCTCTTTTAAATCTCTTTTTCTTGCTGCCAGTAAAAACTCTGCTTCCTTCTCCGATAATCGAACGCCAAATTTCTCAGTGTACTGATTGCATAAAATTAACTTTTGTAGCTGATTCTTACTCTGCTCTTGTAGAATTAAAAAGAAATTGTCATCCATAGAAACACCCCTTGTTTTCTTGATAAGAATTGATTATATGCTTCCAAGAATCGGATTTCAAGACTTGAAAAAATCAAGATTTTATGGTATGATAATAGTAGAAAAGATGGAAAATCGCTGATTGATTTTCCATCTTTTCTACTATCTTAATCTATGAATTTTTATGAGTTAAAGGATATCAATTGTTACAAAGCTCCTCTAACGTTCCAAGGGTATATCCCATCTCTTCCCATTTGGTTAACAGTTCATCCAGGATCTCTGAATTTGTCTTGGAAGTACTATGTAAGAGTACAATCGCTCCTGGGTGGATTCTTCCAAGCAGCTTCTTATACGCCTCTTCCTTCGATGGCTGTTTATCATTATACCAATCAACATAAGCCAGACTCCAAAAGAAGGTCTTGTATCCCATTTCCTTAGCCATAGCCAAATTATTCACACTATATTTTCCTTGTGGAGGACGATAATACTTCACCATATCTGTACCGGTTACTTCTTTAAAGGTAGCTTCCAGCTCATTTAGCTCCTTGCAAAACTCATCCTTTGAAGAGATACGGGACATATCCGGATGATTGTAGGTATGATTCGCCACAGTATGCCCATCCTCAACCATACGTTTCACTAAGTCAGGACTAGAAGTAATGTAATTTCCAACTAAAAAGAAGGTAACTGATACCTCATGCTTTTTCAATGCGTCCAATATTGCTGGGGTATAGCCATTCTCATATCCCGCATCAAAGGTTAAATAGATGACTTTCTTTCCGGTATCACCAAGATAGTATGTATCATATTTTTTTAACTCATCTTTCGTAGCGTTGCCTGTAGGTGGCTGTCCTTCCGTAGAAAAACCCAGTCCCCAGTTTTGAGCACTTGTTTGAATCGCAGTTTTTTCACGATAGCCATTCATAAGGATCGCAATCTCTGCACCCAGAAAATACAACATGATAAAGATAATAGTCCCTATAATCCACTGTTTTCTCTTGAAAATTTTCATAATGCTCCCAAATCTTTTCTTTGTAAATTATATTTGGAAAAGCACAAAATCATTCACGTTTATCTCATTTCTTATTCTTTTGCAGAGGCCCGATATGCGACGGGTGTATTCCCAAATCTATTTTTAAATAGTTTTCTAAAATATTTATCATCCAAATATCCGATCTCATTGGCAATATCCTTTACCGTTTTTTGAGTCTCCAACAGCATTTTCTTCCCTTGCTCCATACGGTATTCCGTTAAATAATCAATATAGGTTTCTCCAACCTGTTCCTTAAACATTGCACTAAAATAATTCGGACTCAAGGAACAAACCTCGGATAATTCCTCCAAGGTTATTGCCTCATTGAAATGAGCATGAATAAAATCCATTGCCTCTTGTATTGGCTTACTAATCTGGGTCTGTCTCGTCTGTTTTCTTCTTCGGCAGATACCTATCAAAAGACCCATGGTTTGCTGCAGCATCTGTGTTCCTTGAAAAATATGATTTAGTTGATTGATTGCATACATTTCATCCTCAAAAAATTCCTGATCGCTCTCCTCATTCCAGATTTCCTTCGCCGTAGATAACATCGTTTCCTTTATCAAGCTATATCCTTCCGGATAATCGATGAAGGAAGCTTTCGTTCGTTGCAGAATTTCGGAAAACCATAGCTTTAAGCCTTCTTCATCCATACCTTTTAGCAGCCTTGCAAGATTCTTTTTCTGGGCTTCTACGATGATGCCATTCATCCCATTTGGTCTTGAGACCAGTTCCGTAGAATAAAAAATCTTTTGATTTGGTAATACCAGCTTATATTGCTCTGCTCTTAAGGCTTCCTGAAGGGATAGATTAACCTCCTTCATGGAGTGCACCAGAGTTCCGACGCCGATTGCAATTTCAAATTCACCGTAAACCTGCTTTAATGCCATGATCTCGTCATATAGATTTTTCATATCAACTTCGATTTCTCTCATTTGAGCATAGGAAAAGTTAATAATTCCTGTGATTCCATAGGGCATTACGATTGCACTAATTACTTCGTGAGCCTTTGGAAATGCATGTTCAATTAAAGAAAGTACCTTCTGGCTAAAACCGGATTTTTCATAATATAGCTCCTGCTTATCCGCATTAATTACAATTGCTTGGAAATTGTCATTTTGTAGCTCCGTTTGATAGCGATGATTTACTTCCCATAATAGGGTTTCTAATTCCTCCGGCTTCTCAAGCATATTTGTTAAAATCTTTTCCATTAATTCCTGGTGCTGCTTTAATTCATACAGATCAAGCCGTTGACGATCTTGCTCCATTTCCTCAACTAATCTCAGCTTACCTTTTACCTCTTCAAAGGTCTGGATTAGCATCTCCTGACTTACAGGCTCTAATAAGAAATTGAAGGCTCGATGCTGAAAAGCCTGATATGTCAAATCAAAGCTTTTTTCCTTACTAATTAACAGAATCTCCGGATGACTCTCAGCCGATAATACATTATCCATAAACTCCCATACCGGGAATTCCTTGGATATTTCTAATATAATCAAGTCTACGGATCTAGCCGCAATACAACTTTCCGCCTTTTTTAAATCTTGTGGCAGTTCATTTAACACGATTGAATATATATCTTCATTTATGATATGACGCAACAATTGACTAATTTTTTTTGATGTTCCGATAAACAAAACTGATAAGATCTTTTCTTTCAAACGAATCCTCCTTCGTTATATTAATACAAATAACGTTATAAACATTATTTCGTTTCGTACTATTATTGATAAGGAAGGCTAGCTTCCTTGGATAATTTTAAATTATTTAAAATTTATAAGAATATTTTCCTCTTTAATTCGAACCGTTCGATCAGAAGATGATTTGTCACTTAACAGAGATTTGATTTATTTTACCAGATACTTACTTCTTTGACAATCCAAAATCAAATTCATGTCTCACCATATGTCTTCTCGATCCGTAACTCTTACTTTTGACACTTGAATCATAAATTGAATTTAACATAAAATCACATTTAGTGATAAAATTACACAGGGAATCCGACCATATTTATTAATTGAAATTAAAAAATTGCACATAATAACTATACTTACTTACAATCAAATAGCTACAATCATGGGAAAGGAAGTATATAAAATGTCTGATAGAATGAAAGTAATGATGAATATGTTTAGAAAGACGAAAAGAAGAAATCATAGAATGGCTGCCATGATGGTTGGTGGTATTGGTATTGTTGCAGCAATGGCAACAACAGCAGCTTTCATGGTAAAAAAGAAGAAAAAGATGAAGCATGACCAGCCTCAGAAGCAATGTGACTTTGATTCTTCTTCCGAAGATGATAATTATCAAATTTAGTGCTTTAATTAATGCTTCGATAAGTATAACTACAAGCTAAATTAACATGTTATGAATTCTATAAATCAAAAAAGACTGAGAAAACAATACTTTGATCTGACCCCCCATAAGACCTAAAAATCTAACTTATGGGGGTCACATCGCTTTTATTTTTTCTACAGTCTTTTTTGATTTATGAATTGGTTACCAGAATGTTGCTATTAACCACATCACCTTATATTATAACCTCAAAGGGTTTTGCAGGATTATCTAACTTATTATAAAGATTCACCTCATAGAATGGTGTTTTCGCAAAAGAAATCACCGTGTCTGAAGGGAATTCTCCAGGAATAAGTAAACCATCATTAACAACTGAGATCCTGGCCGGAGTGACAACTTCATCCTTAGTATTCTTAATCGTAAGAGCATTTACCTGATCACCTTTTACATACAGACCGTCGGAGTGATGAAACTCAATACGTATTCCTTCCTCAACTCGTTTTGCTTCCTTAAATTCTGGGGGATCGCATAACAGGCTCTCTTCATAAATATGACCTCTGGCCAATAGTGCCAGTCTATTACCAATGGGCTTTTTCTGTTTCGGATGGATATCCCACTCCATACCTACATCGGAGGAGCTGATCATCCAGGTACCTGGTACCGTTTTCGACACTAATTCCTGCTGATGACGAAGCTCCGGATAGTGCCTGCCATTGATTGCTAACCATTCCCCGAAGGGTGCAAGCTGTACAAATAGGAAAGGCAATTCATCCTTCCAAAGATCACGCCAGCATTGAATCATTTTACCGAATACGGTGGAATACATCTTAGGTCTTTCATCATCACTCTCACCCTGATACCAGATTACTCCTCGGGCTGTATATGGAGCAATCTTTTTTAACATTGTTTCATATAATCCTCCTGGACGTCTTTCAAAATAAGGCCCGACTTGCGGGAGAATCATTTTTGCCTTCTCCGGTGATGACATCATCATATTGACGAAGCCTAACTGCTCCTCTCTGGATAACCCCGGCTGCAACAATCTTGCTGACATTTGATCACTCAATGGATTAGAGCGGTCATTCGCCGGATTAGCCTTAAATCCAGCTTTATATTCCTCTATGTCAAGATTCTCAACCTCTTTATCATATGCATCTAACCATGCTTTTCCTTCATTATCCTTCAAATATTCCGGATCCATCCATGCGCAGGCAGGGGTTCCACCCCAATTACAGCCTACAATACCAATGGGAAGGTTAAGCTCTTGACTTAAATTCTCTGCAAAATAATAAGCCGGGGCTGAAAAATAGGGCAAATCTTCCTTCGTACAGTTTCTCCAAAATCCGAATCTGGAGTAATCGTGTTCCTCAATTTGACCTTCATAAGAAACTTCCGGGTAATCGAAAAAGCGAATGTTAGGATTCATATCACCGTTTAGAACACTATCTTTATCTGCATCATATTCCAGCAAATATTCCATATTGGACTGTCCCCCGGCAATCCATACTTCACCGACACTAATATTTTGGTATGTAATTGTAACAATTCCATCGTTGACAGCTAACTCCAATCCTCTTTCTGCCTCCAGCGGTGGGAAGGTTAATATCCAGCTCCCATCCCTTGAAATATCAGCCGATGCCTCAATATTTTCAGCCCCCTTTAATACTCCTGTTACTGTCTTTCCCGGCTTCCCAGTGCCCCAAACTTTTATCTCCTTCTGCCGCTGTAATACCATATTATCCCCAAATATCATTGCAGTTTTTAGCATGTTCCCATTTCCTCCTTTTTCTGCTCCTGAATATAGCTATCTCCTGATTATATGTTGTATTTTAATTGTGATATTTTTCCCACATTTAAATTGTAACCATTTATGCTATAATAGTCAATAAGAATGTCAGAAATTAAAAATTCACTTAACCGCACATTATCATCAACAAAGCATTATAGATAATTCACTCTAAAAGGAGATTGTTCATGCAGCTATTCATTCAATCAGGAGATCTTGGTCCAAAATGGTTTCACGTTGCTATTCGGGCTATGGTTCTTATGGCAGATTCGGAGGTTCTTTTAAAGAGTAACCATATCGCTGAATTATTGGGAGAAGACCCTACTACTATCCGTAAAATTCTATCAATGCTTTTGAGCCACCACAGGTTCCTTATTGGACAGTTCCATCGACCGGCTCTGAACTCTATATTTCCTTAATTATCTCGAAGGCAGAAGAACAATTTCAAGCTTCTTTAGACAACTATAGTATTAAAGAGATTTTAAAATATAAGAGTCAGTCCAATGATAATCCTAGTACAAATTAGTATGATACATTTTGAACATCAGAATACAGTAAACCCCTGAAAATACAATAACAGCATTGACGGTGCTGCTACAATTACAGCAAATAAAGTTGCATGGGAACAGTCAATATTGCAAATTGGGTTTTCAGCAAAAGTTCCCGGTGAAAAGCTTAACATTATTAGAAGCTTTTCACCGGGAACTTTCTATATCTTATTCTACTAGAAGCATTATTCCTTAAGCTTATTCCGAAGCAAGGCTGAACATCCAGTTTACACCATATTTATCAGCTAAAGCACCATAACATTTACTCCAGAAGGTTTCCTGCAGCTCCATGGTTATAGTTAAATACCTCCATTTCATATTAAAATTGATAGGAATTACTCAATTAGATCTCACATGATACATCAACTAATTCTCACATCTACTTTGTACTAAACCTAGAATAGCTTGTCTGACTTAAAACAGCAATTTCATATATTACACAATATTCCAATCAATCCATTAATTGTCTTATAATCAGCATACTATATGCTTTATTTTCCGTCAACGATATTATTCCGGCGCTCTTTTCAGTATTCTCCGGTTTTTTGTTTTTTACGCCGTCATTAAAGAAAAAACACCGAAAGAATATTTTTTCGATGTTTTTTCTTACTTTCATAGTTTACTAAAACAATTATATCTCAACCACTACATAGGTGACCAGCTTCACTTCTCCTGTCATTCCATAATCCTGAACTGTGGCTTTAGGGAAGCCTGCAAAGAGTGATGACATATTTTCCATCATCGCTTCCTCGTCCATACCTGCTATTTCAGAACCCAGCATTGACGTAGGATTTGCTTTGTCTTCATAATATTTTTTAGCGATTAAACGATTTGTTAAGGTACTTGATACCTCAACCTGAATCGTATTTTCACCTCCAACCAGCAGCTCACTGATATCAACGGCGTGCTTGTTAAAATCATAGGCAGGGGCTTTTCTTCCATTTACATATACTGCAGAGGAATTACCGTTCGTACTTTCTATCGTAAGGACAGCCCCGTGATTCTTCGACCACTCGGAAGGCAGCGTTACCTTTGTAGTATAATAACCCACACCGGAAAC
>JAQZBD010000206.1 GCA_029239235.1 Herbinix sp. | reverse complement strand
ATGAATGCAAAGGCAGTAATGAGCGATAGCGGTACGATTAGTGAAGAATCGGCTATTCTGGGGTTAAAAGCTATTAATCTAAGAGAAGCACATGAACGTATGGAAGCCATGGAGGAAGGGATTGTCATGATGACCGGAGTGAAGACGGACAGAGTACTTCAGGCGCTATCTATGCTAGAAACTCAAAGAGAAGGTACCCTACAAGGGGTAGGCGATTATAACGTGCCCAATGTGTCAGAGAAGGTGGTAAGAATTATACTTTCCTATATCGATTATGTTAATCGGGTTGTATGGAATAAATGAGTTAATTGTGCTGATGGAAATAATAAGTCGATATTTCGACATAATTGGAACCAAATGTCATAAGAGAGCGTATGATATAACTAGAAATATTGTTTTATCATTGAAAGGGGAATGTTTATGGACTTTTTTGAACTATTTCGATATTTTTTAATTCTTATCGTTCCTGGATTAGTAGGAGCACTTGCTTACAGTATCGTGTCTTGCTTACGTACAGAAATTGGCGTATTAACTGCACTGATTATTGATTTCTTCACATTTATTATTATGTTAGCTGGTTTGTTTTTATTTCACGGGGTCGCTTATATCGAAACCCTGTTATGGGAATTTACTTGCTTGAGTTTTACAATTAAATACGCTTTATTAAGTCTGTTAATTGCGATTATTCTTGGTGTAATTGGCGGAATCATCAGAAGATTATTTTTCTGGATCAGACGCTAATTGTCATAAGTAAGAGATAAAGAATTATAAGAATGAGATGAATAATTAATAAATAGTGGCGGAATTCGGTAGTTCATCGAATTCCGCCACTATTTATGGTCTTTAAAGTTATAATAGGTAAACACGAAACAATATTTTTTTAAACATATTAAAGTTGCCTATTAAAGTTTATAAAATGAGATCTTATGGTTCCGCTGTAGTTTATACTACTTTGCAAATATCATATGATCAATTTGAGCAGATTGGGGCTTGGACCACAACCAGTTATTCTTAGAGGTGTGATCGAAATAGAAAATAGCGCCCTGACTAGGATCACTGCCATAGATGGCTAATCTGGCTGCACGTCTTGATGCAGCGGAAGAAGCATTTTTTATCATACCATTTTTCACCGGAGTGAACTGATAATAACTATCGAATTTTTGGTAAATAACCTTTGTAATTGTGGATGCCCAGTCACCGCTTTGAACACGGTTCACAACTACAGCACCGACTGCAATTTTAGCCTGCAGAGATTCTCCGGCAGCTTCGGCTTCAATCAGTCTGGCAAGCAAATCCAGCTCACCGCTGGAATACGGAATTACTGCGTCAGCAACGCGGTAAGGTGATACACCCGGTAATATTAATTTCTCACCGGGAGCAATGGAATTGCCGGTCTGATAATTAGCTCGTTTCAAATCAGATAGGGGGATGTCGTACCTGTTAGCTACACTGAATAGGCTGTCACCATTTTTCACGGTGTATACATGAGCAGGTACGAAGATGACATCTTTGGGAGTCAGGCTATCTTCTTCAAAATTATTACATGCACGAAGGGTGCTTACGCTGGTATTGAATAATTTGCCAATGGAATAGAGTGAGTCGTTACTAGTTACGGTATAATCAGCCGCTTTCACGGTTGATGCCTGGAAAGATAATAGTAAACCAATTGCGACTACTACTACCTTCTGAAAACGTTTCATAGAAACCTCCTTCTGTTAGTTGGATCATTCAGTATCTTGGGCACATTTCCAAGTTTACATCAGTTGAGGATACTTTTCCATGGAGATTTACTGGTAAAGGAGATAAGGATTGAAAGTAAAGGTAAGAGTTAGTAAAAATAGATAAATGAAAATCCATTATCAATTGATTTTACATACGATTTACACAATACGGGTTTCTGAGATTGTTTTTAACTGTAAACATATACCTTCTGGATTGCTTGTTACAGCCTAAAGGATAGCCCTAGGATGGAATTCGCATTCTTTAGCGAAATCACCGTAGGGCTGTTTTTCAGAGTTTATAGATTTACATAGTTTTGTAGTGATTTGGTCTTAAGGCGGCAAGTTAGTTTTCTGATTGACGATTGTCCTTTGGACTCTCATCTAATAAAGTTGCGTTGGTTGGAGTACTTGGTGTTGACAGATTGCTAATAATATCGGTATCTAAAGTATCAGTTAATAAAGTATCAGTTAATAAAGTATCAGTTAATAATGTACCAGAAGATGAAGAATCGGTTGTTAGTCTATCTGCAGATGAAGAATCGGATACTGATATATCTATAGCAGTACGGTCGGTTTCTGAACCATCCTCTGTTAAAGTAGCTGTTGGTGAATTATCTTTGATCAAAATGCCTGATGATAAACTTTTCGTTTCGGTTGCAACTGATCTAGTATCTGTTACTAAGGTCTCTATCACTGGAAGAACGGTAGCTTTGATATCATTTTTGGAATCTTTTGCAGCAGTGGCTTCGGAAGGAGCCGGTACTAGAGTCTCGGGAATTATGTTTGTTGATTTATTCTCAGTTGAAGTTTTTGTAGCATTATCCGGTGTAACTGATTTTGCGAATGTGGTAGAATTAGTCGTAATATCAAGTGTAGGAATATTACGAAACTTTCTATAAAGACCAGCAAGTTTACCCCAACCATACAATGCCACATATGCCACAATAAAACCGGCAATAATATCGGCGACGATGTAATACCAAACGATTGCCGTATCGCTATAGGAGATATATGCAAAATAGGTGACTAGGGTGAGTAAAAGTGATAAAACGATTACTTGCAGGTTCGTTGGTATCTTTTGCAGTATGGTGACACCCTTTGTAACCTCTGTAATAACACTAACAATAAGTGCTAAAACGCCAATTGCTGTCAATATGGTAACGAATGTAATAGCTGTAAAATCCATTGTCATGCCCCTTTCGACTGGTTTCTAAAACTGTATGTGATAGATTGAGTCATTTAGTTTTCCATTTATATATGATAAACTGTATGTGATTGTTACTAAAAAAGATTCATAATTAATATATGACATCATGTATCATTGAGTTCGTCTGATGACTTCGTGGCTTAAAATTGTTATTATTCTAGATTGCATTGATTCATTGGAATTAAACCGTGAATAGGTATTGTGATATATCAAAATAATCATATAATTATGAACGTTAAAAATAATTTGTATAAAAATAAATATGTTGAACGGAGATAGATATGGAAGGAACAATTAGAAGTAATATTAAAATAGGGGCAACAGTACTGATTGTACAAAAGCAAGATCAGAGGACAGGTAAATTGACCGAAGGAGTAGTACAGAGAATTCTTACCAACTCACAGAACCATCCAAGAGGCATCAAGGTGATGCTAAGGGGTGGAACTGTGGGCAGAGTACAGAAAATAATCTGATAACGAGAAGTAGATTAAATGGAGATCATAAGAGGAAAGTAAGTGGGAAGCATTGGACAGGTTACTTAAATTAGGCATCTAGTAACACCTTCACGAATCAATTTGACGAATCATATAATATAACAAATCGTGCTTGAGGTTCATGATGGATATCTATGTGGTTCAACCTGGTGATACAATTTTTACAGTTGCAGATAAGTTTAATGTACCCTATGAACGATTAGTCAGAGATAATAATATCTCTTCAGAGTATTTAATTAATGTCGGCCAAATACTCATAATAACCAAGCCGGAGCAAACTTATATAGTTCAGAACGGGGATACGTTACAGAGCATCGCAGCAGCTTATGAGGTAACATTATTGCAGCTTTTGCAAAATAATCCCAATTTATTTGATAGAAACTACTTATCTGTCGGGGAAGAGCTGATTATACGCTATCACAAATATGATAAGCAGATGGAAGTAAATGCTTTTTCCTTCTCTCATATTAGAGAGGCTGATTTACAGAAAAATTTGCTATTTCTCACCTATCTTACAATTGCTGACTATAGAGTAACGGTGAGGGGTGATATTATAGAACCTGAGGACGATTCTATTATCAGCATGGCAAAAGAATATGGTGTAGCGCCAATTATGATGCTGTCAACTCTTACTGAGCAGGGAAGAGGAAGCTTTGGAATTTCCCATCGGATTTTCAATGACATCGAATTACAGAATGAGACGATCCAGAATTTAATGCAGATATTAAGAGAAAAGCAATTATATGGAGTTAATTTCGGCTTTCAGTATATCATACCGGAAGATTTACAAAACTATGTTGATTTTATTGCAAGAGCTAAGGCAGTACTAAGTACGGAAGGGTTCCAGGTATGGGTTACCCTGATGCCGAGAACCTTTGGTTATAATGAAGATAATAATAACGAGAATCCTTATATATTTCAGGTGGGGCAAATTGCAGATGTTGTAATTCTTCTATCTTATCAGTGGACAGTTGAATATATTCCGAATGTGGAGCAGACCACAATTCCGTATATTAAGCGATATACGGAGTATGTGCTGACTAAAATACCGCCTGAAAAAATATTAATTGGATACACTAGAATTGCATATGACTGGGAATTACCCTATGTGGAAGGAGAATCGCCTGTCGCTGCTTTAGCGAATTATGAGGCATTGAGATTAGCAAATCAAATCGGTACTAATTTGGGATTTGATGAATATTACATGACCCCTTACTATTATTATGAGCGAGATGGGATAGAGCATTTTGTCTGGTTTAAAGATGCAAGATCACTGGTCGCATTGCTCAATATTGCGGTTGAATATAATCTGAAAGGAATTAGTATTTGGAATGTAATGGAGTATACGCCTCAACTGAGTGTTACATTGAATGCTCAGTATCTGATTCCCAAACTTTACGGTGTTACATCTGATTTTCTCGGCTGAATAATGTGTTGACCTATATATCTAAAACTAGAAAAATAAAATCTTTTATATTGCACCCCGTAAATAACTATAAATACAGTAACTTTTGATAAAGTTCATTTTTAAATAAATGGACTTTATTTTAATTTGAACTTTTAAAAGGAAAAAATAAAGTTCAAAAATAAACGTTGTTATTATTATCAATCATTGAAGTTCAAAAGTCCATTTTAATATGTTATGAGTTATGGCAGAAAATAGATTCCTAAATGCGGTTTCCTTAGTTCATTGGATATATAAATCTGATTAGATTATAATGGTACAATTTGGATAAATGTGTTAATATCACTTTATTAGTTAAGATATCTGATTAATTTATATTAGATCTTAGAAGATAGTTATATAGAGAATATAATTCGCTATTGTTAGCAAGTGCGAAGCAAGTATCTAAAATATAATTGAGGACAAATTAATGCTTTATGCCCAAGAGTTAAATACTGAAGAAAATGTACAGGAGTGTAAATACTATAAGATAGAAAAAAACTCAATTTGGGTAGGGTATATATGTGTTGATTCAAATAAAACTCTATGGGAGTTTTATTTAGTAAAAAATGCAATGATTCACTCCCAGGAAATATTTAAATTCTTAATTGATATGAATTACATAAACTCAGCAGAATGTATTACTTATGACCATACTTTTATGTCACTATGTTTAGATTTTAAAAAGAAATCATCATGCAGTGCTTATGTTTTTAGAGACAATATTGATGTTAATTATCCTGCAACTAAGTATGATAATATAAGTATGAGATTGGCTAAAAAAGAAGATTATAACAGCCTTTTAGAAATAAATAAAATTGCAGAAGGTTGGAATGATTTTTTTTCTGACTTAGATGAACAGATTCGAATGAATGAAGTATTTGTTTTCCATTCAGGTGATGAACTATTAGGTGCAGGAACTTATAAAAAGACATGGCTGTGTAGAAATTATTATGACATAGGAATGGTAGTTGCAAGTAAATATAGAAATAAGGGGATTGGAACATATATTATTTTGAAGCTTAAAGAATACTGTTATATCAACAATCAGATACCTGTTTGTGGTTGTTGGTATCTTAATTATCCATCGAAAATGACTTTAGAAAAAGCAGGTTTTATAGCCAATCATCGAGTAATTAGATTTGAGTTTAATGAGCAATAAACTTTGTAGAGGGGTGGGTATAGATTGGCCTGAAACCGAAAGTTACGATATAGGGCCGGCTAGTATTGCCTGGATTATGTGGCATATTATATATTGGTGGAGTACCGCATTGGATTATAATTTTGGATATGGTATCTTAAAAAAAGAAGACATTCCTTGGCCGGAAAGTGTTGAAAAAGCGAAAGCAACCATAAGCTTACTCCACGATAAATGGGTTTCAAAATTAAACGCTTTGTCGGATGCAGAGTATCAATCAGAACAGTATGCAAAATGGTCCTTATCTGACAGGAGCTTTGCGGATATTGCACTATGGTTAAATGCAGAATTAATGAAAAATGCATCGGAGATCGGTTATGGGCGATTTTTATATGCAGCCCGTGAAAAATAAAGATGATAAATTCTTATTTGATTTAACTATCCATAAGCAGTTTCAACTACCCTTACAGGCAAACTGAGAGCAGGATACAGAGTGGTTCTTTTCATGATTCTATAAAACAACATTATACAAATTTTGATACGAAGGCATACCGGGATTCTAATGATTCCCAAGGAGACTAACGGTTTACAAAGTATGGGAAGATAACTCACAGAAGTTATGTAAATCCATATTTTAAAGGAGAAATGAATGGACATTAATCAATTTGTTATTAATTATTGGGGTCATATTGCTGCACAGAATGAAGAAGCATTGAAAAAATATTTTCACGAAAATGCCCATATTCGTTGGCATAATACAAATGAAGAATTTAATGTTAGTGAATTCTTGAGAGCTAATTGTGATTACCCCGGAAGTTGGAGTGGTGAAGTTGAACGGATCGAACACCTTGGAAATCTTATTATTACTGTTACTCGCGTTTGGTCAGAAAAAATATCTTTTCATGTAACTTCATTTTTTGAGATGGATGAAGATAAGATAAGGACTGTGGATGAATACTGGGGCGAGGATGAGAAAGCCCCTCAATGGCGGATAGACAAAAATATTGGAACACCTATACATTAGACTTGATTTTAGGAGGTTTTAATCCATGAAAAAAATATATATTTTCTTGTTAACTATGCTGATTGTAATTTCTTTGTGTGGTTGCTCATCTTCGGCAAATACCACATACACGGTCACAAAGGATGAAACCGATTTTATCGTTGATCCTGAAAATAGCACCATTTCCGATGGAGTTAACACATACCAATATACCTTCTCGGGAAACACCACCACTTATAAGGTAGAAATAACTTATCCTGATAGTTCAAGTTATTGGTTTTCAATGCAAAATAATAATGGAAATGGTGGTTGGAGTGAAAATTACGACGAAAATCGTTTTATTGCGGGCGACACTTTGCGAGATGTACTCATTGAAAAAGCACCCAAAGAATCTTTTCCCGGAAAAGTGGTATTTATTATATTGCTTCTTGGAATTGGAGTTTTCAATATGGTTTCTCCTCATACTGCCTGGTACTTGGAATACGGTTGGAGATATAAGAATGCCGAACCTTCTGATTTGGCTTTGGGTTTGAATCGTGTTGGCGGTGTGTTTGCAATTATTGTTGCTATTATTTTGATTTTTGTATAATTTTAAACCAGTACTTTAGCATTACAATACCATTCTGGATAAAAACAGGATAAAAATTACTATTTTATGGAGAAAATAAAATATGATTATACCTCATTTACATTTAGGCGGTAATTGAAAAGAAGCAATTGAATTGTATGAAAGAGCATTTGACACAAAGAAACCATCGGATATCAGAACTTTGTTAGTGAAGAAGGGTGATATTACTTCTTCAGATGAAGGAGAAGTTTACTGGACTAAATTAGATACTCTAAATGAAAAGAAATTAGCTGATGGAATGGATAGAATGTTACGAGTCTTTTTAGAAGAAGACATAAGTGAGCATTATTGGTGCAGGATTGATGGTGAATGGAAAGACGAATTAAAATAGATTAATTTAAGTATAATTTCAAACGAGGTTAGTTCACAATCGTTTACAATTGTGAATCTAGAGAATATTAATATATGGGGGATTATATGTCTGATTATATTAAAGAAATCAGAAAAAAAATAGGCCATGATAGACTCATAATGGTAGGAGCCGGCATCTTTTTATATAAAGATGGAAAAGTGCTTCTGCAGAAGCGCCGAGATAATAATCGTTGGGCTTTGCACGGTGGCTGTGTTGAAGTAGGTGAAATCGTTGAAGAAGCAGCTAAACGAGAATTGTTTGAAGAAACAGGACTGACAGCAAATAATATTGAACTTTTGGGTGTCTTTTCGGGTGAGGATAGATTGTTTACATATTCAAATGGTGATGAAGTCTATATGATTGGAATAGTATATGTTTGCAATGATTTTTCAGGGGAGCTAAGACCTGAGGCGAATGAAGTACATGAATTGAAATGGTTTGATATTGATAATTTGCCTGAAGAAATAAATCCACCGAATAGGAAACCTTTAGAACATTTTGTCGAATATATAAGTCGGACAAAATAAACTTTAATCAAAAGTAATTTGCTTTACTTTCTTTCGTAATTGGAAGTTTGAGCTTCCCATTATGTTTATTTTGCAGATGAATATTATTATGAGTTCGCAATTGGTGGTAATTGCGAATAATCCCGTAACTTTGATAAATCAATATTAACATGGTTTTGAAAGGTGTACTTTCTAATTGGGGGTAATATTATGAGTGGTGTTGTACATCAATGGTATGAGAATAAGAAAAATGTAGATGAGATGATTCATTGGAATAAAGGCATTCTTAAAAAATGGGAACAGTTAGTCGTTGACTATTTCCCGAAAGAAGCAAAAATTCTTGATATTGGTTGCGGAATGGGAAGAGAGGCATTTGCACTTTCTGACATGGGGTTTTCTGTAGTAGGCATTGACATATCAGAAGAAGTAATAAAGCAAGTCGCACAGTTGGCTTTGAATAGCCGTTATGATATTCCGTTCTCGGTTTATGACGGACATGAGTTACCGTTTAAAGACGAATCGTTTGAAGTGGTCATTATATGGGCACAGACATTTGGCTTATTATATGGAAATACCTATAAAAGCAGTTTTTTGAAGGAATGTTGGCGTGTTCTTAAAAAAGATGGAGTAGTAAGCTTCTCTGGTCATGACAGTGAATACTTAACGGAATTTTATAAACAATATACAATCGGCAGAAAATTTTATCCATATTCTGATGCCGAAATTTATTGGGAGTCATTTTTACCAAAAGAACTTATAAGTTATGCTGAAAATGCTGGTTTTTCTGTTGTTCTTTGTGAACAAGGAGAAATAAATAAACCCGAAGATGGGGTTGTGTTACATTGTTTGGGTAAAAAATAGACGTAAAGTTTGCAGTTGTTTACAACAACGAAGTAAAGGGTGAATGTTCTAAAGTACGGATAAAAGGAGATGATACGTTGGCAAAAAAACTTATTTTTATTTGCGGACCTAATGGGGTAGGAAAATCATCAACAGGTAGAGAACTTATTATTTACATTGAGAATTCGGCATTTGTAGACAGTGATTTATGTGCATTAAGAAATCCATTCATAATTACCGAAGGGATTGATATTGGACGGCAGTTCATGCTATTTATGCTTACTAAATATTTGGAAAGTTCTTTATATGAAACTATTATATGGGCGTTTGGATTTCATGGCCATAGAAAAGCTAACTTTACAGAAATAATGAAAAAATTAAGAGAGTTAAATATGGATTTCGATTTTATACCTATTATACTGACATGCGATTTAGACGAGAATATTAAGAGGATGAAATGTGACAATCGTGATGAGGCGAGAATTGATAGAGCGATTAATAATACAAGAATAATTTACAACGATTATCCGTTTCCTTCTATTAATACTACAAAATTGACTTTGAAAGAAACTGTATATGAAATAGAAAGATTAATAGAGGATACACTGAATGTATTTGACGAAAGGTCATTACAGTAGATTCACAATCGTTTTCAACAGTGAACTTCCCAGTATGTTAATAAAAGTGTAGGTTACTATCAATAATTTAATAGAAAAAAGAAATTTTTGAGGAGGGAGATAGAAGATGTTTGTAAAAAGATTAGATAAAGAAGATGAATTTTTACTAACTCATAGAAGAAATGTTATAAGAGATTACCAGGAGAAAGGTATTTGTTTTTCTTGCCAAAACTTTATTTCGGGGGATATTTTTCCTGATAATGGGTTGGTTATTTATGAAGACGAATTAGTGAGATGCCAGTTTGAAAAGTATCCAAGGGCAACAGGACAAACAATCATAGTATCAAAACACCACTATGAAGATATTTCCGAAATGCCTATTGATTAAAAGGCGAAACCATCGGATATCAGAACTTTGTTAGAGAAGAAGGTGTTCTAATTGATTATCAAGAGACAGCGAATTTGTATAGAGAAGCATTAAAATATATAAAATTGTAAGGAATTCTATAACCGTTTGCCTCTGTTTTTTATGCTTCTATTTTAGGACTTGCTGTTACCTTCTTTTTTTGCAATTTGTAAGTCAGCTTTACAGAAAGCATTTACGAAGAATTGAAAATCCTTTTGGATAGACTAAGTAAATAAACAATACAGTCTGCTTATGCTTGCCAGATTATTTCTAAAAAATGAGCCACTTATCATTATGATAGGTGGCTTTAAATGTAACTGAGAATAATTTAAATATAGTTAAAAAATAAAATACATGCTCTGCATAGATTGCAAAATAGAATGCGCCTTTATGTATAATGCCGCCTTTATCCTGTGCATTATTCAGTATCTGAAAAGCAATCGGTACTTCCGGAAAGTGTATTTTTAGTTTGGAAAACACTGGTCTGTACTTTTTAGAAATTCCTCTGACAGCGGTTCTGTTTCATATTTTCTTATGCTTTTTCTTATAGGAATCGTGTAGTACAGGTTCCGGATTTCATCTTCGTTCCACATCGAATTTAATAATCCTCTTTCCCTGATTCGGGCCTTTTTCAAAATCAAGATGAGCCTGTTTGATATCCTCTAATTTAAAATGGTACATTTTGGAGATCTTTAATTTAAGATCGCCTTCACTGTACAAGCGGATAACAGCAGCAAGATCTTCCGGCGAAACCATTCCCATTGTGTAGCTTGCTTCAATACCCATTGCGGCAGCTTTTTCCTTATCCGGAACACCGTTTGCAGAGGTGAGCCTTCCGCCTTTTTTCACAACCTGATAACTCTGCTCCAGAGTAGCAGAACCGGTTAAATTAATAACGAGATCAACCTCTGAAACAATTTTGGTAAAATCCTGTGTTCTGTAGTCGATGACTTCATCTGCTCCAAGCTCTTTCAGATATTCTCTGGAATAACTACCCGCAGTTCCTATTACGTAAGCACCAAAATGTTTTGCAATCTGCACAGCCATGCTTCCAACTCCGCCTGCAGCACCGTGTATGAGAACATTCTGTCCGGTCTGTACCATACCATTAAGTACAACGGCAGCCCATGCAGTAGCTGCTGTTACATAAAGTCCTCCAAGTGGAGTAAGATCCAGATTAGATGGTACTGTAGCAACTAAGCTGTTTTCATTAAGTGCGATGTACTCCGCATAAGTACCATTCAATGTAAGGCCGATCACATGGTCACCAACCTGAAACCTTGTCACGCCTTCTCCGATTGCGGTGATAATTCCAGAAAAATCTTCCCCGAGCATATGCGGGAGAGTAGGACGCATTTCTTTCGGCATGGTAGGAAAAGGACCGTGTTGTCTTATGTGTATATCCGGGTCGTTCATACTTGTTGCAGCAACCTTGATCAGGATCTGACCATGATTGGGGGTCGGTACTGCTTCATTTATTTCGTGAAGCACATCTACAGTTCCATATTCATTTAATAAAATTTTTCTCATATTCAATTCTCCTTGTTTGATATTTTGTTGTATCTGTCATTGTTTAATGTTAATATATATGATATAAAAAGATTTTTAAAGTACGTTATTATTTAATAGATACTATTAAATGTGATAGTAATGGAGGCAAATGTGGAGCAGAAAGGTAATGAAATCGTGGATTTAAGCTGCCCTGTAGCAGACGTGCAGAAGATTGTTCATGGGAAATGGTCAATGGTACTTATCTATTTTCTGAGCAAGGAAACACTTCGATTTGGAGAACTTAAGAGAAAAGTTCCCTATATCACAGAGGCAAATCTGACCAAGGAACTCAGAATGCTGGAA
>JAQZBD010000205.1 GCA_029239235.1 Herbinix sp. | reverse complement strand
CTTTCATTTTAAACACCCTAGATAAAAGGTTTTAATACAATGCTTAAAGAAGTAGTTTTTGGGAAGATTTAAGGAGGATATATATGCCTGTTAAAAAGGGATTGGGAAAAGGACTCGACATAATGATACCAGAACAAATCATCAAAACTGTCGAAGAAAAAAGCGAAAATGTTTCACGTGAAACAATGATACATATTAGCGAGATAGAACCAAACAAATCACAACCAAGAAAAAGATTTGATGAAGATTCTTTACAAGAACTTGCTGATTCAATAAAACAATATGGTGTAATACAGCCATTGATATTACAAAAGAGGGATAAGTTTTATGAAATAATTGCAGGTGAAAGAAGATGGCGTGCAGCAAGGATAGCAGGATTGAAAGATGTTCCTGCAATCATTAAAGATTATAGTCCGCAAGAGATTGTTGAGATTGCTTTAATCGAGAATATTCAAAGAGAAGATTTAAATCCAATTGAAGAAGCGCAAACCTATCATAGGTTAATACAAGAGTTTAATTTAAAGCAGGACGAAGTAGCAGAAAGAGTATCAAAAAGTAGAGCTGCTGTAACAAATTCAATGAGACTCTTAAAGTTAGATGAAAGAGTTCAACAAATGTTAATTGATGAAATGCTTACTAATGGACATGCCAGAGCATTACTTGCAATAGATAATAATGAAAAGCAATATAATACAGCCTGTAAAATATTCGATGAAAAGTTAAGTGTAAGAGAAACAGAAAAACTAGTAAAACAGATTATAAACGAAAAACCTCAAAAAGAGATAGCTGCTACCCAAGAAGATGATTTCATATATCGTGACATTGAAGATAGAATCAGAAATATCATGGGAACGAAGGTTTCTATTCACAAAAAAAATCAAAATAAAGGTTCAATAGAAATTGAATACTTCTCTGCAGAAGAGTTAGATCGAATAATCGATTTGTTTAATTCAATGGGTTAAAATATTTCACAATCATAATACATGGTAATAAATGTAAATATCAAGATACAATCGGAGGAGCTTTTAAATGAACATTTCTGAAATAATTAATAACAACGTAGATTACATGATATTAGGATTAGCGGGGTTATCCCTTCTTCTACTAATTTTTATTATTGTCCTATCAATAAAGCAAAGAAAATTAAATAAAAAGTATAAAAAGTTTATGACAGGTGCAACCGGTGAGAATTTAGAAGGACAGGTTATAGCCAGATTTGCTGACATTGATAAATTAAAGATTGATTCTACGCAAATTAATGAAGAGATGATGAAAGTCAAAGAAAATCTTCAAATAACTTACCAAAAAGTTGGTGTAGTTAAGTATGACGCCTTTAAAGAAATGGGAGGAAAACTCAGCTTTGTACTTGCTTTATTAGACAAAAACAACAATGGAATCCTGTTGAATTCGGTTCATAGTAGTAGAGAAGGATGCTATACTTATTTGAAAGAAATTATTAAAGGGGAGTCCTTCCTTGAATTATCGGAGGATGAAAAAAAGGCTTTAAATCAGGCAATAAGAAGCAGCAATTTTATGGAGTAAATAACGATAAAAAATAGCCCGCATAATGCGGGCTATTTCTTTCTATTTCTTTCTATTCTCCCTATTACACTAAACTCTAGTTATATTTAAACGACATATCTAAAATACATAGTAATAGTGTTTAACAATTTATTTCTTTTCTTTCGCAGGAACATTTCCTTTTCCATAGTATGCAATCAGGTAAAGTTCTTCTAACTCAGAGATAAGAGGTAATCTTGGATTAGCGGTTGTACATTGATCGCCAAATGCCAAGTCTGCAAGAGCAGGGAGGGTTCTAAGGAAGTCTTTCTCATCAATTCCGTATTCCTGTAAGGTTGCAGGAATTCCTAAATGTTGATTAAGTGCTTCAACATCTTTTGCTAACATCTCAACTGCATCATTATTATTTTTGGGATTCTTTCCAAGCTTCTTCATTAATTCGAAAATCTTATCACCTACAATGTAGCTTTCATATTTCGGGAAAGAGGTAAACTTCGTAGGGCATTCTACTCCGTTATAACGAATAACATGTGGTAATAAAATCGCGTTTGCACAACCATGAGGAATGTGATATTCACCACCAAGCTTATGAGCCAAAGAATGGTTTATTCCTAAGAAAGCATTTGTAAATGCCATACCTGCTATAGTAGAAGCGTTATGCATCTTTTCACGAGCAGTTGGGTTATCACCACCTTGATCATAGGAAGCCTTCAAATACTTAAATACCATATCAATCGCATGGATAGCAAGAGCATCGGTATAATCAGAAGCTACAATAGAGATGTATGCTTCGAAAGCATGTGTTAAAACGTCCATACCAGTCCATGCAGTAGATTTTTTAGGAACACTCATAACAAAGTCAGGATCGATGATTGCTACATCCGGAGTCAATTCGTAATCAGCGAGAGGATATTTTTTGTTCTCTGCTTTATCAGAAATAACAGCGAAGGAAGTAACTTCGGATCCGGTACCGGAGGTGGTAGGAATAGCAACGAATTGTGCCTTTTTACCTAACACAGGGAATTTATAGGTACGCTTACGGATATCTAAGAACTTCAAGGACATATTCTTAAAGTCTGCGGTCGGATCTTCATAGAACAACCACATACCTTTTGCTGCATCAATTGCAGAGCCACCACCAAGAGCAATAATAACATCGGGCTTATATTTATTCATTTCCTCAACGCCTTTTAAGATAGTTTCAAGGCTTGGATCTGGTTCTACTTGGTCAAAGATTTCACAGTGTACATAATCAGGACGTTTTCTTAATTGGTAAAGAACTTTATTTACATAACCTAATTGAGTCATAGCAGGGTCTGTAACAATAAATGCTTTCGTTATGCCAGGCATTTTTGCTAAATAAGCTGTTGAACCTGACTCAAAATAGATCTTGCTGGGAACCTTAAACCACTGCATATTAACCCTCCTCTTTGCCACACGCTTATAATTAACTAAATCGACAGCGGATACATTATGAGTGGTTGAATTACCGCCATAGGAGCCACATCCGAGGGTAAGGGACGGCATATTGGTATTATATAAGTCACCGATCGCACCGTGAGTGGAAGGTGAATTTACAAGGATACGACCGGTTCTCATTCTAGCAGAGAAGGTATTAATAACTGCATTATCTGTGGAATGAATAACGGAGGAATGACCTAGACCGCCAAGGTCAATCATTTTTTCACAAAGTTTGAAACCATCTTCTAGAGTCTTTGCTTTTATTACTGCAAGTACAGGAGATAATTTTTCTTTGGATAATGGATGCTCAGGTCCGACACCCTCTAATTCAGTACATAATATTTTTGTATGAGCAGGAATGGTGATACCGGCCAAAGCTGCGATCGTAACCGGAGGTTGACCAACAATGGCAGGGTTAACACTTCCGTTTGCAGGATTGATTACAATAGGTTCAAGAAGTTTAATTTCTTCTTTAGTTGCAAAATAGCAGCCAGCTTTTTTCATCAGTTCTACTACTTCCGAATAAACCGGAGCCTCAATGATTGCTGCTTGTTCAGAAGCACATATCATACCATTATCAAAGGACTTTGATAGGACCAAATCATTAACGGCACGTTTCAAGTTTGCTGTTTTTTCTATAAAGCAAGGTACATTACCAGGTCCAACGCCAAGTGCTGGCTTTCCACAGGAATATGCCTGCTTAACCATTCCAGAGCCACCAGTTGCTAAGATCATGGAAACATCCGGATGATTCATCAATTCCCTGGTTGCGTCGATGGAAGGATATTCAATCCATTGAATACAATTCTTTGGGGCTCCTGCCTTCACAGCAGCCTCATACAGGGTCTTTGCTGCCTCCATGGAACATTGTTGTGAACTTGGATGAAAACCAAAGATGATAGGGTTTCTGGTTTTTATACAGGTAATGCATTTGAACATTGTGGTGGAAGTTGGATTAGTTACCGGGGTAACACCAGCAACAACACCAACTGGTTCAGCAACGATCATGTAATCTTCTTCTTCATTGTCTTCTATAATACCTACTGTTTTTTGATACTTAATGGAGTGCCATACATATTCTGTTGCAAATATATTTTTAGTGATTTTATCTTCATAAATGCCTCTACCGGTTTCTTCTACCGCTAGTTTCGCAAGTACCTGCTGTTTTGCGAGACCTGCTAAAGCCATTTCATGGACTATATTATCAACTGTTTCTTGATCTAAGGATAAAAATTCATTCAGTGCAACAAGTGCATTTTTAACTAAACTATCTACATGTTCCTTTGGGGTGGGTTGCGTTATCTTAGACATAAACATCCTCCTTTTATATTGTTAAATTATTAACACAATGGTTATGAAATGAATATAACAGAAATTTATGCGTTTGTAAACACATTTGTTAAAAAAATAACAATCAAAAAATTTGTTATTTTCATTAAAAAAGTATAAAATATATACAATATCATTAGTATTATGTTAATATAAGAGAAATGATACATTAAAAAATCATGGATCAAAAAAGGTAGAGATGTTTTATAAAATAATAATGAGCAACCAGCGGATGTAAGCAACTTGGTGCCATTGTACGATTGAATTATGGGGAGTAATATTAGAAGATAGAATTATCGGAAATAATCCTATAACACTGGTAAGGTTAAATCGAATATACGCATGATAAATTTTTTCCACGTAGGAAAAGAGACGCAAAGTATCTTTTCCGATCAGTATCAATACGTGAAAAGTACAAACACGGAGGTTAGTATGAGGATTATCTCATTGGATTCAGTGAAGGGGAATGAATTGCTGGCGAAGGATATTGTTTCCAGAAATGATGTTGTCTTAATGACTGCGGGAACAGTTGTTAAAAACGAATATGTAAGACGATTAAAGAATTTAGATGTGGAGTATATTTATATTGAAGATGAAATTGCACAAGGAGTTAATTTGACAAACAGCTTGGAACTGCAAATTAAGGACCAATGTGAAGTAGCGATGCGTGAAATTTTATTAAAGTATTCCTATCATAATGATACGGAACTTGAAGATATTAAATTGGTTGCTGACGAAATTATCAATGATATTATGAAGGAACCGGAAGTAATCTACAATTTATCTAGTATTCGAGAAAAAAGTGACAGTACGTACTCTCATTCATTGAATGTATGTGCTCTTTCTGTAATTCTTGCGTTTAAATTAAAAATACCGAAAGCTAAGATAAGAGATATCGCAATTGGTTGCCTTTTGCATGATATCGGCTTCACGTTCTTAGATATTGATTATTATAATCTTAATATAGATTCTTGCTCCGAGAAAGAAAGGAAAGAGATTAAAAAGCATATCCTATATGGGTATACAGGGGTTGAGAAAATGGACTGGATATCACAAACAGCGAAGGATATTATTATCAGCCACCACGAGCGGTTGGATGGCTCCGGTTATCCCTTTCATCTTAAGAAGGACCATATTAAGATAGGAAGTAAGATTGCAGCGGTTTGCGATGAATTTGATAGTAAGGTATATGGAAACCTGACAACTAAGATGAAAGTTCATGATGTAATCGATTATATTGTGAGCCAAGCGGGAATCCTATTTGATTTTAAAGTAGTGAAAGCGTTTGTGGATTCTGTCGCAGCTTATCCTACTGGTTCGCTAGTATTAACAAATGAAGAGGAAATGGGTATTGTTCTTAGACAGAATGTGAAGTGCCCTACCAGACCGGTAATACGTATTATTCAAGATAAGGATGGTAACAAACCTTTACAATGGACGGAGAAGGATTTAACAAGTGAACTAACCTTGTTTATCGTAGACACCATTATAGACTAGAGAAAGACATTCACAGCGGCAAAGAAAACACTAGTTGTAGGAGTGGGGTAAGGAGTAAAAGCATAGAAGCTGTACTTTTTAAAGAGAAGTCCTCGTAATCTATGTAATCGTGTCCTTTCTATAATATGGGCACTTGCCAGTAGCAGTAAAATATGATATAAATAATTATTACATGAAATGATACAGAAACGAGTAAAATATAATAAGTTGAACCGGCAATGAATGGAAGTGAAAATTATGCATAGCTATATGAGAGCAATTGGATTTAGTAACATTAATAATAGAATGGAATTAAATCAACTAATGGAAAATATAACGGAGCACTCGTTAAAAAAGCGTACCGTACAAATAGGGACCAGCGGTAGTTTAACAGAGATAACCATGGAATATGGAGATGGCATGGGCATCACTCTTCGTGGCGAACAGGATGAACAGGGTAAATTCCATATGGAACATTACTTCCCGTGCTTATACGGGCAGGGTGTTAGCACCAGAGAAGAAGTAGGAATAAATAAACGAGTTGATACCGAGGCCTATACCGGTATGTGTGATGATTTCCGTCTTGGGGTATCCTTAATCTTTTATCTACAGAATGTGATTGAGTTCCACGAAAAGAAGAATCAGAATATGCCGATGAGCACTACATTTCCAATTACCCTTGCTGCATTATCATTAGAAGGAAAAATACTTCTTCCAATTGATATGGATGAGGTTCAAGTTCGTAATATCAGTGCAGAGACTAAATATAGGAATAATCTGATTGCAGAAGCAAAAAAGGGAAACCAGGACGCGATAGATAGTCTTACCATTGATGATATAGATACTTATGCTATGGTTTCGCGAAGAGCGAAAAAGGAAGACATATATTCCATCGTTGATACGTCGTTTATCCCGTTTGGTTCCGAATCAGATAACTACAGTGTTATTGCTACAATTGTAGATAGTAACCTGATTATAAATTCCTTTACGAAGGAAGAAGTATATGATTTACAATTGGTTTGTAATGATATTAACTTCCGGCTATGTATTAATAAACAGGATTTAGTCGGGGAACCTCAGGTGGGACGTCGATTTAAAGGAAATTTATGGATGCAGGGTAGTATCTCTTTTACCGAACAGGGG
>JAQZBD010000204.1 GCA_029239235.1 Herbinix sp. | reverse complement strand
TTATAGATAAATTCTCCATTTTCATCCTGGAAATATGCGGGTGTGGACTTTGTAAAAGATTCCGGTGTCGTAATACCTACAAAAGCCACTTTTGTTGCATTGGCACCTTTACCATAGGTAACAATGGTATAAGGTTGGTAAACAAGTTTTTTGGTTCTTAAATCGGCAAAGTTGCAGGAAATCACCTTCGCATCAAGGTTCTTCATTAACTCCTGCATACGATCCATACCATAATCGAACTCATGGTTTCCAGGTACAAAGATGTCATAGCCGACCTGATTCATAATGTCGACCAGGTACTGCCCCTGCGAAAGTGTACCAATAGCATCCCCTTGTACTGCATCGCCAGCATCAACCAGAGTAACATAATTTTTACCAAATTCTTTCTCCATCTTGCTCTTATAGGCTGCAAGACCGGCATAGCCAATGTTTGTGACAGCCCCATCCTCACTCTTGACCTGATTTACGCCACAGTGTACGTCATTTGTGTAGATTATGGCAATATCGCTGCGATTGGACGTCGTGCCGGCGGCAATAGCAACGACACCTCCCGGCAACAAGCCAAATGTCATGGCTAAGACCAGTGACAGTGAAATAATCAATCTACAAACTCTTTTCATGGATTGCACCTCCTGAAATAAAATAATTTACTCTTTGATTATATCACTTGTCCTATGGTAATAACAAGAAGTTTTGGTAAATATTGTAAGTGATTATAGTAAGGCTATGGAAAATAACTGTCATCGCAATGAGTACGGTTTCATACTCAACTTCAATACAAAAAAAAGAACCAAACCCGAAAGTTTGATTCTCATTTTATAGTGCAGTCGAGGGGACTTGAACCCCTACCCAGAAACCCGGACTAGATCCTTAGTCTAGCGCGTATGCCAATTCCGCCACGACTGCATCTGGTTTGTTCGTTATTTCTAGCGAACAATAGAGATTATAGCAGAATCCAAATACAAATGCAACCCCTTTTTATTTAATTTTTCATTCAATTATAAACCTGTATATTGGAAAGATAATAGGAGTCCGATTATGAAAAAGAAAATGATTCTACTCATTTCTTGTGTGTTGTTATTATCATTAACTTTATTGATTATTGATAACTATAGAAGAACAGCCTCTGTTGGTGAGGATATGATTAAAATTGCCCGTAAAGTAATACCTATCGCTGATGCTGAAACCATCGATATTCAAATTATTGCTTCCGTTGATAAAGAAAGAAGAAGTTTAGTTTATTTTATTACCGGAAATGAATATCAGAGCCATAGCTATTTCCCGTTAGAGTTTAAAGTTATTCGTGGTGATAAGTATAAATTTTTGAAGATGTATAAACCCATGAATCGTGGCATGGATATCTCTGTAACTAACTGGAAAGATGGCTATGTTTTTGTTGTTAATAACGATCGGTGTAAAAATATCCAAATAACATCAGCAGATGGACAGGTGGAAATGGTTGAGGTTGGGCGACTTCCATTTTTTCACTACTTTGAAGAGATACCCGCTGAATATATATTCTTAGACTCAGAGGGAAATAGCTTGTAAATAGATTAATATAAATTTTCAAATGGCATCCATAAGGGAGGAATAGTTTTGAAGAGAATTTTGTTAGTAATGTCCGTTCTTTGTTTTTCATTAATACTATATTCTTGTGCAAATAGAGGCAAAATTGAACCATTACGTACTGAAACAATTGATTTCGATATTAATAAAGCTACTCAAATAGTTCAAAGAGGTGAAAAAACAATTGTAGATATCTCCTCTAAGGATACTGCTACACGAGAGGAGTTTAATCAATTTTTGATTGAGCTTGATAAAGTTTTCAATGGATATGAAGAAGCGCAATGGGAGTATATGTTCTTTAATAATGGAGAATTTGAAAATGAAGATATTACGACTCTTCATTTAAATAAAGATACGTTTTATCCAACGATATATCATAAGGATATCGAGATTGTTTCGGCTCAAATAGAGAATGATTACTATGAGAATGAAATCCTTAACTCCAGTACCCTGACTATTAGAGAGGAATATTTAGGTGGGGACAGTAAATTAAAGAACTGGTTTCGTGAATACATATATCAGAAAAATGAAGAAGATGAATGGGTATTCCATACTTTTAATGGGGAAATTAATTTAGGAGAGGATGGCATTACCTCAGATTATCTTGAGTTAAAGTGATATTTACGAAATATCTCATTCAATCTATGATATTCTTATATGAGATAACATTATTTTATAGTGTTATTAAGAACGGCCTCGGCTGTTCTTTTTTTCTTTTACACTAATGATAGTCCCATTTTTACGTAAATTTATTTGCCCTTCTTATTTAATGGTTTATTCAAAAGCGACAGCCCCAGGTATAACATACCTTAGGGGCTGTGGAGTAGATCTAATATAAAATATGATAATATCAATTCAGAGCCTTCTAGATATAAAAGTCTATTAATAATGATATTTACTATTTTGCTAATTCTAACGTATTCAACAGATATTCTCCAACCTCAAATGCTTCAGGAGTCGTCCCTTCTGTATCACTTGCAACAGTTAATTCGATAAAATAATTATCAATAAATATATCATAGACAACCTGAGACATATCCATACCTGCTATATTCATTTTAAATTCTGTTTTAAACGCAGTACCTATTGTAGATTCAAAATCACTTGTCTTAAAATCAGTTACTGTTACATCCAATCCTTGAGCAGCTAGTTGGGAATTAATAGCGGCTTCCGTAACGCGTGCAGTAAACTGCTCTTTCACGATGCTATAATCTATCTTAGGGTCTCCGGTGTACTCAATTGCTATTTGAATACCTGATACTAATGTTTCAAGATCTTTTGATTTCGGATGAATGGCCGACAAATAAGCTCCTGTAGTATTTGTTACTTCTGTATTCACCCAATCTTTTGGTATTACAGCCTTGAAGTCACCTACCACTACTTCCTGAGCCGTAAAAGGAGCCTTCGCAATGTTAGGGTTCTTCGCTTTAACTGTAACCTTACAACTGTATTTTTTCTTATTCACAGTCGCTGTGATAGTAGCAGATCCTGCTCCAACCGCAGTTACCTTTCCTGTTTTATCTACAGTAACTACGGTCTTTTTGCTGGTTGTCCAGGTAATCTTGCTCTTTGTGCCGCTTATGGTAAGCTTTGCTGAATCTCCAACCGTCAAGGAAAGCTTGGTTTTATTCAACTTAATCGCAGTTGCCGCCTCTGCTACTGCAATATTGTTAACAGGTGCGATCGATGGAGTCACAACAGCTAAGGTTAACGCTAATGCGCACACTTTAAAAAATCTTGATAATCTCATAAATATCCTCCCTTATTATTGTATTTTTTGCACTTGTAAGTATATACCATGTTGCCGGGTTTGACTACCTTAATTATATAAGAATTTGATTAAAATAACATTACTAGAATTGATTTCCTATTTTGTTATGATATACTTTTTTTAACTGATTTTTTATTCAGAATAAGATCCATGGAGGGAAGTTAATGATAAGACGTTACTCGAAAAAATTAATTGCAACCGTATTAGCTCTGTTGTTTGTTAATAGCTTTAGCCCGGTTGCCTACGCACAATCCATTGAAGTTACTCCCTATAGTAATGCAGTCATCACATCAGCTGAACTTGCAGCACCAATTTCAAGCACTGCAGACTATAAACAAACAATAGCACTAGCACAGAAAAAAGCTACTATACTCAGTTCCTTTTACGGAGCTACCAGCATCCAATATGCTTTAATCGCCGACGGAAAAATTGTTATATCAGGACAATCCGGTGTATATAGCAAAGAGGACTCTACTGCCCTTACAAAAGATAATATGTACGGCATCGGTTCTATCAGCAAGATATTTACAACCGTAGCTGTAATGCAGTTAGTGGAGCAGGGAAAGGTCAAGTTAGACAATCCTGTGGTTAATTACATACCGGAATTTACAATGGCAGATGAACGCTACAAGGACATCACTGTAAGAATGCTTTTAAATCATTCCTCAGGGCTCCTGGGATCTTCCTTGAATAATTCTATGCTCTTTAACGATAAAGATCAGGTGGGTTATACGAATCTATTAGATGCCCTGAAGACCTCAAGATTAAAGGCAAATCCCGGTGATTTCTCCGTATATTGTAATGATGGCTTCTCCCTGGCACAGCTTCTTGTGGAGAAGGTTACCGGTAAGGATTTCACCAGTTATATGAAAGAGAAAATATCAACACCCCTTAATATGAGCCATACGAAAACCCCTTATGAGGATTTTACCTCCAGTCTACTTGTGAAAACCTATTTACCTGCATTTAAAAATGCACTTCCTACCGAAAGTCTTAGCGTAGTGGGTGCAGGCGGAATTTACTCATCCGCAGAAGATTTATGCCAGTTTTCACAAATATTCATGAAGGATTCAAAGTCAACCGTATTATCCTCTGATTCTGCGAAAGCTATGGCGAATCCGGAATATCTGGGTGGACTTATGAAGTTTAAAGAAGCATCTTCCATCACCTATGGGCTCGGTTGGGATAACGTAATCACCGAACCATTTTCACAATATGACATTAAAGCTTTGGTAAAGGGCGGAGATACTTTGCTTTATCATAGCAGTCTTATTGTATTACCCGAGGAAAATATGGCTATGGCAGTGTTCTCCTCCGGCAGCGCCAGTACTTATAATCAAATAATGGCTCAGGAGGTTCTATTATCCGCATTAAAAGAAAAAGGAGTCATAAATGAAATAAAAACTGCTCCCGCACCTGTTAAGCCAACAAAGATACCCTTAACAAGCGAGCAAAAGAAATATGAGGGAGTCTATCTTATGACCCAGGGTGCTGTTAAGATTGCTCTGAGTGATGACGGAACACTTGCCCTATCTAATCTATTCGGCTCCGGTTCGGCTATCAAATATGCCTATGTCGGTAACGATACGTACTATTCTTCAGACGGAAGTAATTATATTAAATTAACTGAGGAGGCCAACGGCAAATCCTATCTTTATGTATCCGGTTACAGTAATATCCCTAGCTTAGGTGTAGCATCCTCATCCGGGTATCAATATGAGAAGGTGGATGATAAAGCCTTAACCAAGGAGGTTCTGGACGTATGGCTTGCCCGTGCTGATAAAAAGTATTATGTTGTTAATGAGAAGTATACCTCACAATCCTATGCAACCGGCGGAATGGGACTACAGCTCTCCTTTTCGAAGGATTTGAACGGTTATTGTAATAATGCTGAGATTATTGATGAAAATCATGCAAAGGTAAATCTTCAGATTCCCGGCGCCTTAGGCAGAGATTTAAACGATTATACCTTCTACAAAAAAGGAAGTACGGAATACGTGAATTATGGCAGCTATGTCTTTAAGTCCGAGGATAATATCCGCTCCCTATTTACCTGGTCCGGTGTATCTTTTAAAATCGGGGCAGACGGTTACGCAAAATGGTATAAGATCGGCGACAAATCGGAAAACAGAAAATTAAAGGTGACGGTACCTAAGAATGCTTCATTCTCTGTGTACGATTCAAAGGATACATGCATTTTTAATTCCTTGGTTTCTAAAGGCACCACCGTTACCTTACCGAAGGATGGTATGATTGTATTTGCCGGTGATCAATATGCTAAGTTTGTTATAAATTACGTGAAATAGATGCTTATCGTATCTATCTGATTGATAGCTTTTGGTAGGTTTTACGTAATAACATTTAATGATATAGCTTTTAATTTACTCAACTAGCATAGCTAAATTGATCATATTCCCGTATAAAATAAATTAAGGCGAGCGTGTACACAATGATAACTTTTTGTATACGCTCGCCATTTTATATATCTTCACTTTAGTTATTACTCTGGTTTATTTCCTTTTTCTCTGACAGGCATCGAATACATCTCTCATAGCCGGATTACTGATTAGATTTCCCCGATAGTCGAATCTGGAACCGTGGCAGGGACAATCCCAGGTTAGTTCATTCTGGTTCCATTCCAGACTACAGCCTAAATGAGGGCATTTGGTTGTGACAAAATAATATTTATCATATTTATCCCGATAAACGCCTATCTTCATTCCATCCTTTAAAACAGTACCCGCTTCGCCCGGTCCAATATCCCTTAGCTTATCATGAGTTATTCTTAGATGCTCCGAAAGTAAATTAATGGTTACCACTGCCGCATCCTTTAATAATTCCTTACTACCGGAAAACATCAGTCTGCGGGGATAAAAGACTTTCTGGAATTCATTCTTTCTGCCTGCAATCAGGTCACTAATTATCATTGCCGATACCATAGCGCTGGTCATACCCCATTTATTAAAGCCGGTGGCTACGTATATGTTTGGAGTTCTGGCAGAGTACCTTCCGATGTAAGGTATGGAATCGGGAGTCATACAATCCTGATTTGACCAGGTGTATACAACCTTCGCATTCGGATACCATTTTCCGGCTTCCGCCTCCAACTGAGCATATGCATCCGGTGGATTATTTTTACCTGATCGATGACTTGCGCCACCCAGAAGTAAAAAATCCTTGTAATTACGGAAGGAATAACCCTGTGGGTCTGCATCCAGATACATTCCATCAAGATGCGCTTTTTTATTAATATCTTCACCCTCCAGGGCTACTACATATTGTCTGTCTTGATGCATCCGAAAGAAATAAAAACCTGGCGCATTAATAAACGGATAATGAGTTGCAATAACGATGGACTTTGCCTTGATTCGCCCCTGCTCCGTAATAACTACTCCATCATCCCGCACCTCCGTAATTCTGGTGTGTTCATATACAGTAAGCGATTTTGCTAAACCATCCAGAAACTTTAACGGATGAAACTGCGCCTGATGATCAAATCGCACTGCTGCTTTCACTGAAAATGGTAAAGTGGTCTCTTTTGTCAGTACCGCTGTAATTCCTAATTTTCTGGCAGCCTCTACCTCCTGCTTAATCTTATCTTCATTATCCAGGGTGTAGATATAACTTGGTTGAATCTGAAAGTCACAATCTATTTCCTTCAGGGAGATGATTTCTTCAAACTTTTCAATCGCCATCTGATTTGCTGCAGCATACTCCCAGGCACGTTCTTGCCCCTTATTGCTTATTAACTTTTGATATATCAAATTATGCTGTGAGCTGATTTTAGCCGTCGTGTTCTTTGTTATACCACTACCAACTTCTTTGTAATCTACAAGAACTACAGAGAAGCCATTCTCTTGAAGCATGTGGGCGATCAGAACGCCTGCCATTCCTGCACCAATGACCGTCACATCCGTGGTGATATCCTCTTGTAACTTAGGTCGTTTCGCCTGCTCCATCGCTTGCTGATTATCATAACGGAATTGCTTCTGAACCCACAGGGATTCTCCTCGTTCCTGCCCTGTGCTTTCCACTGTTCCATTCTCTCGCCAAATTGTATTCATAACAGCCTCTTTTCTTGCACTTATGCAGTTAAATTCTACATTGTCTAAGGATAGATTTTCCGTAGGAAGAAAAATTTATACATTTGATGTGGGAAAGATAGGATTCGGAAGCAAAGAATATCAGAAATAAGGAATTTAGAGGCAAAGGACTTTAGAAACAGGATTAAACAACAATTAATTATACGTTATTATATATAAATTGAATCAGATCGCTCTATTTGCATATATAAAAGAGCTTGTGATTTACGAAGGTTTACACATATATACGTGTGCTCTTCCGTTAAATCACAAGCTCTAAGCAAAAAAATAACTCCCCGAGTAGGGCTCGAACCTACAACCCCACGGTTAACAGCCGTGTGCTCTACCATTGAGCTATCGAGGAATATGATAATTATTTTAATACGAAAGGACGGGTTATGTCAAGTCTTTTTCTAGAGAATTTTACCTTTTGTGCATTATAATTCAATTTAAATATATATTTTATGCAATTTGCGAAGTTTAAGTTAAAATAATCTGTGAGGTACACAAAATAAAATATTTTAGTTGAAATTAGAAATTTGGT
>JAQZBD010000203.1 GCA_029239235.1 Herbinix sp. | reverse complement strand
AAGGAAACCAAATATCAGATGCTTCAGGCTCAGATCAACCCTCATTTTCTGTATAATACCTTAAATGCCCTTCACTGGATGGTCAAGGCAGAGCGTAATGAGGATGCAGTGAAAATGATTGTTGAGCTGGGAGCGCTCCTTAGGTCTACCTTTGCAAATGCTCCTTATGCACTCGTGGATGAAGAAATCCGAATGGTAAAAAGCTATATTGTAATTCAGAAATTCCGCTATCAGAACCGGGCGGAGTTCGAGGTAAATACGGAAGGAAATTTAGACAGTTATGTAGTCCCCAGAATGATTCTGCAGCCTTTGGTAGAGAACGCGATCTATTATGGTGTGGACAATTCACTCAAAACCTGCCTGGTTCGGTTAAGGGCTGTTGAGGAGGCGGATACCATTCTATTTGCAGTAGAGGATACAGGTCCCGGTATGGCAAAGGAGGAGCTGGAAAAAGTTCGAAACTTTACCGTAAAGCCTAAGGGACATGGTATTGGGATTAAAAATATATATGAACGTCTGAAAATTACCTATGAAAAATTCGAGTTTGCCATTGATAGCGAAGAGGGAGTAGGTACAAAAATACAGATACGAATACCAAAAGTAACTGAGAGCAGTACAGAACTATAAGATCATGATGGTTGGAGATGGAAAAGATTTGAAAAGTCGGATTTTTTCAAATCACTCCTCCCGTAATTCCATTTTTCTTTTTAATTGCTTCTGCTAGAATAACATCATCAAAGCTGATGGGAAACAGCGAAGATAAAAAAGAGATGAAAAAGGAGGATTATGAATATGAAAAACAGAATGAAAAGGATTGCAGCACTTCTTCTGGCAGGAACAATGGTTTTTTCTATGGCAGCATGCAGCAGCGGTAAATCCGGCTCCAAGGACAATGAAACAAGTAATCCATCGGACAATACAACCGGTGAAGCAACGGTTACAGAGGCACAGGCTGAGCCAATCACCATTAAAATTGCATGGTGGGGCAGTGACAAAAGACATGAGTACACTCAGCAATTGTTAGATCTCTATACAGAACTGAATCCTAATGTAAAGTTTGAAGCATCACCTAGCGGCTGGGACGGTTATTTCGAAAGACTGTCTACACAGGCAGCATCCGGAAGTATGCCTGATATTGTTCAGATGGACTACCTGTACATATCAACTTATGCAAAGAACAATTCTTTGGCTGATATGCAGGAGTTTGTTGACAGCGGTGTTATTGACGTAAGTAATATAGATGAGAATATTTTAAATACTGGTTCCATTAACAGCAAGAGGGTAGGTATTCCTCTATCCACCTCCATTCTGGCGGTTACCTACAACCCGACTGTAATCGAAGCAGCTGGAGCAGAGATACCATCCGATAGCTGGACATGGGATGATTATATCGCCCTGAATACAAAAGTAGCTCAAGCAACTGGGGAGCCAAGTGCATTGGTTTCCATCATTGGACCTTTTGGAGATACCAATCCATTTAGCTACTGGGTAAGACAACACGGCGGCGTTTTATTTAACGCAGACGGAACAGGTCTTGGATACGAGGATGATGCCATCACAGCAGATTACTTCCAGATGTGGCAGGATATGTCTGATGCAAATGTAGCACCGGATCCAGACGAGCAGTCCCAGCTGGCAGCAGTTGGTAAGGAAGCTCTTCCGATTGTTACTGATAAGGCAGCTACCACTGTTGAGTGGAATAACTTCACCTCCGTAGTAAGCGGTGTTAACGATAAGTTAAAGCTGGCATTAATGCCATCCTCTTCTGAAGGTAAAGGTTTATGGTTGAAGCCAGGTATGTTCTTTAGCGTTTCTGAAAGCTCCAAGGTAAAAGAGGAATGTGCTAAATTCATCAATTGGATCATTAATTCTGAAGAGGCAAATGACATCATCGCTGGTGAGAGAGGAACACCTGTATCCTCAGCAGTTCGTGATTACATGATGAACTCCGGCAAAATGACAGAACAGCAGGTTGAAATGTTCGGATATGTAGATAAGGCAGCGGCACTTGCCGGTGAAACACCTGCTCCGGACCCTAGCGGTATCGCTGAAGTAAATGAAGCATTTGCAAAAGCGGGAAATAGTGTGCTTTACGGACAGGCAACAGCTGCAGAAGCTGCGGCAACCTTCCGTGAGCAGGTGACAGAGATATTAGAAAGAAACAATGCAGCTAAGTAATTTGTAAACAATGGAGGGAGGGGCTGTTCGAATGGTAGCTCCTCCTTCTTGCATAACATAAAGAAATGAGGTAAGTTTTGTGAAAGGAAAACAGTCTTTGGCTAAATCGGAATATAAGCGCAAGGATAATATTGCTGGCTATGTCATGCTCTCTCCTTGGCTGTTTGGCTTTGTCTTGATGTGGTTTCTACCAATGGTTATTTCCATCTATTATTCATTCACGGATTTTAACCTGCTCAACGAGGCAAAAATCATTGGGTTTAAGAACTACATACGTATATTCACCGTCGATGATACATTCAGACAGGCATTGAAAGTGACCTTTGTCTATGCAATTTTTCTGGTTCCCCTTCGTCTTGCATTCGCCCTTTTCGTAGCAATGTTACTGAACACGAAGCACAAGGGGCTGGGATTGTACCGTACAATATATTACATTCCTTCTATTATCGGAGGAAGCATTGCGGTATCCATCGTATGGAGACAGATTTTTGGTAATCAGGGTGTTATTATGTCCTTGCTTTCCGCTTTTGGAATCGTACAAAAGCATTCACTGCTCGGTAATACGAAAACAGCCCTGGCGGTAATTATACTGATGGGTGTATGGCAGTTCGGTTCTTCCATGCTGATTTTTCTTGCGGCTTTAAAGCAGATTCCAGGTTCTCTGTATGAGTCAGCCAGGGTTGACGGTGCAAAGAGCTGGAGAATATTCTTTAAGATTACAATTCCTATGTTAACCCCTACGATATTCTTTAACCTGATTCTTCAGATTGTTAATGGCTTCCGGGTATTTACAGAGAGTTATGTTATCACAGATGGAGGTCCGTTGGATAGTACTTTAAGTTATGTATTGTATTTATACCGCAGAGCATTTAATTATTTCGACATGGGCTACAGCTGTGCGCTGGCTTGGGTGCTGGTAGTCATTATAGCGGTATTTACCATAGTACTTTTTAGAACTCAGAACAACTGGGTGCACTATGAGTCAGGAGGGGATGATTAAAGATGGTAGGAATGAAAAAAAATAAACTGAATTCCGTTCTGTTTCATTTTCTTTCCTGTACAGTCGGAATACTAATGTTTTACCCCTTACTCTGGCTTTTTGCAAGCTCTATGAAGAGCAATGAGACCATGTTTAAGGATGCCTATTCCCTGATTCCGGAAGTTTTTGATATAGCTACTAATTATCAAAGTGCCTGGGAGGGCGTGGGAGGAGTATCGTTCCTGGCCTTCCTCGGAAATACAGTATTTGTTACAGTGCTTGGTATGGCTGGATGTGTTATTATCTCCTTGTTCGCAGCATATGCCTTTACCAGAATTAAGTTCAAAGGTTCAAAGTTCTGGTTCTCCTGTGTTATGGTTACGATGATGATTCCTTCTCAGGTCATGGTTGTGCCGCAGTATATTATCCTAAAGAAGCTGAATCTGATTGATACCAGAGTAGCACTTGCATTGCCTTGGTTTTTTGGTACAGCCTTCTTTATCTTCATGCTGGTTCAGTTCTTCAGAGGCGTACCGAAGGATTTGGATGAAGCGGCTGAAATTGATGGCTGCGGAAGAATTTCGATTTTGTTTCGCATCCTGGTTCCGGTAGTTAAACCTGCACTTGTTACTGCATCTATCTTTGCATTTTACTGGATTTGGCAGGATTTCTTCCAACCACTGATTTTTATGAGTACGCCTAGCAAATATACTCTTTCACTGGCGTTAAATATGTTCCTGGATCCAAATGCATATAACAATTACGGAGGACTGTTCGCTATGTCCGTACTGTCCCTTTTGCCCACGCTTATCTTCTTCATCATTTTTCAGAGATATCTGGTGGATGGAATCGCAATGGACGGCATCAAGGGTTAAAGAAATGGGGCTGTTGTACTTTTGGTACGGCAGTCCTATTGCAGATTTTAGGAGGAGAAAAGAAGTATGAGTTTGTCATTTAATAGAAATATACAAATTGTATCAGAGATTTCTTCTGAACCGGTTTGGAGAGCTTTGGAAAATCTGAAGCGGGATATTAGGAAGGCATGCATGCCTTCCGGTGAAGAGGGATGTGTTCTTACCTTAGAGGAAAGACCAATTCCCAGTGAATGTTTTTCCATTGCTGCTGATCCGGAGAACAACAGATTGTGCCTTTATGCAGGGGATACATTGGGCTTTGTGTACGGGATTTATGAAATAAGTCGTTCTATTTTGGGAATAACGGATTTCTGGTTTTGGAATGATCAGCAGATTAGGCCGCGTGTGGGATTTCCGGTGGAGGAGAATTACCGGTTTGATTCCATGCCTTATGCTGTGAAGTTCCGCGGTTGGTTTGTGAATGATGAGGTACTGATTAGTGCCTGGAGCGTGAACAGAAGAAAAGAAGAGCCCTGGGAAATGGTATTTGAGGCTTTACTGCGCTGCGGCGGGAATATGGTGATACCTGGAACGGATCGGAATTCGGAGTATTATCGAGGTCTGGCATCAGCCATGGGCTTTTATATTACACATCATCATGCAGAGCCCTTAGGGGCAGAGATGTTTTCCAGGGCATATCCGGATTTGAATCCGTCCTATGAAGCCCATCCTGAGAAATTTCAGGGGCTGTGGCGGCAAGGCATTGAGAGTCAAAAGGAGTTTAAGGTAATCTGGAATTTAGGATTTCGAGGGCAGGGAGATCGCCCTTTCTGGGATGATGATCCCAGATACCAGACCCAGGAATCCAGAGGAAAGCTAATGAGCAGCCTGATTCGCCTACAGTATGATTTAGTAAAAAAAGAGCTGCCGGATGCGGTGTGCTGTACGAATTTATACGGAGAAACTATGGAACTTTACCGGGACGGATATCTGGAGTTGCCTGAGGATGTGATTAAAATCTGGGCAGATAATGGATTTGGTAAAATGGTAACCAGACGCCAGGAAAATCATAATCCGAGAATTCCCGCGCTGCCTTCGGCAGATGATATAGGAAGTCATGGAATCTATTATCATGTGTCCTTTTACGATCTTCAGGCTGCCAATCATATTACTATGCTTCCGAATTCTCCTGAGTTTGTCGATCGGGAACTACAAAAGGTATTGTTCCAAGGGGTAAGGGATTACTGGCTGGTGAATTGCTCTAATGTTAAGCCTCATGTATATTACCTGGATCTGTTGGCACAGATCTGGCGTAATGGCAGTGTTAATATAGAAGAACACCGGAGGAGTTACGTCACCATGTATTATGGTGCGGAAAATGAGAGCAGGATATCCGCGTGTTTGGCAGAGTATCCGAATTATGCGGTTGCCTATGGACCTAATGAGGATGATCATGCAGGGGAGCAGTTTTCCAATCATGTGGCGAGGATGCTCATTTCCCAGTACATGAAGCAGAAGGATGCCCGTTCCGAGCACCTGCTGTGGGCTACGGATGCCGAAGACTTAAGAGCACAGCTAAAGTGGTTTCAGGAACTTTGTCAGGCAGGGGAAAAGAATTACAGAGAGTATTTAAATCAATGTGAAAAGGTTGCTGCAGAAATTAGAACCGAAAAAAATGAAGTAGCGGAGCAGCTTTACGATATCGGGGAGGTATCAGGCGTATCAGGAGTGTGCAGGCTGTTTGAAGATTCTCTGTTGTTGCAGGTTCAAATTCATTATCATTGTTATGGCGGAGCGAAAATGGTCTGTCAGAGCCTTCTTTTAGCCTTGGACGGACAGTATCAAAAGTCCTTTTACTATGCAGGAAAAGCCAGAGATGAGTACCTGACGGCAAATAGGATGCTGCGTTTGAGAGAGCACGGGAAATGGCACAACTTCTATTCAAATGAATGCCTTGCTGACATAAAGCAGAGTGCCTGGATGCTGGAAGGTCTCATGAGTTATGTGAGAAATCTGGGGGATGGACCTCATTTCTACCATTGGCAGCGTGATTTTCTCTATTCTGAAGAGGATCGTCGGGTCTTGCTGATACTGGTTATGGAAAACCATCTGAAAGATGAGGAGTTGTTCGCCCTCATGAAGGAAAAATGGGACTAGGATTGGATCTACGTATGAGCGAATTACAAAGGTTATAGAATAAATCTGATAAAAGTCCGGCCTGGAAAAGTCGGATTTTTTCAGATATCAATCCTCCTTTCTACATTTTCGTATCTATAGTAATCAAGTATGATAGCTATAGGAAGAGTTGTCATAATAATCGGGAGAATATGTTATAGGTCGATTGTTTGCTAGGATGGTAAACTAAGTGATTATATGATCTGGCTGTAGAGAGGATTACGTGGAATGGATAAAAAATATGAATCAGACCTCACATTCAAAGAGAAGAGGAAGCTGGAACTGCAGAAAATAAAAAACCTGAGCTGGCAAAAGAGAATGGAATATCTTTGGACTTATTACCGATATCTCATTATTGTAGCCTTGGCCGTGATTCTGGTTATCGGTACAGGTGTAACAATGTTTCAAAACCAGCAGAGGACACAACTGCTATCCATCGCTATTATTGATGCTAATCCGGATAAGATAACAGCGATTGAGGAATTAAAAGAGGAGCTGCTTTCCTATCTGGGGCAGAAGAATAAGCAGGACGAAGTTTTTATTGACACCGCTGCAACCTCTGTTGATACGGAAGAAAATACAGCTAAATTAGTAATGGTGATGTCATTTGTGGATTGGAAAGAGCTGCTGGGCGATGAGTATGAAACATATGAAACTTATATGACGGACGGTATCATTGATTTATCACGTATGAGTAAATGGGAAGAAGGAGGGTATACCTCCTATTCACCTGCATATTTGTGTGTACTTAAGAAGTCGGAACATTTGGAGAAGGCCAGGAGTTTTCTCGATTATTTTTTAGAATAAAAAATTATGATATCCTTTTATGATATTACCTTGAGATTTCTAAAAATGTACGATTATAATTATTATCAATTTCATTAATATTATTTAAGGCTTTGGACTAATTGCATGTAATTACTATTTTGAGTTAATAACCTTGAGGAGAGTATAAATTCAAATTTATTTATATGAAATAACAGGAGAACAATATGTTAATAGCAGCGAGAACGCATGATTACGGAAAGCAGCCGGTGGATGGGCTTGCAGCATTATTGAAATCCGAGGGCATTGAGGCAGCGCAGCTTG
>JAQZBD010000344.1 GCA_029239235.1 Herbinix sp. | reverse complement strand
CTGTGATGAATATTGCAGAAAGGCAGGCTTTGTACCTAAGATAATATTTGAAAGCGATAACCAGGAGTCGGTTCGCAATCTGATTGAATCAAATCTTGGTGTAGCCTTCTGGCCGGAATTTTCCTGGGGAAAGCTGATGGGAGAACACTCAAAGCTTTTGACCATTAAAGAACCGGAGTGTGTTCGCAGAATTTATGCAATTCAGAAATCTCATGGTGATAACGGGGAATATGTTGAGGCTTTTTTAGAACATTTAATGAAAAATGTGAGAGAAGCAAGGGATATGAACAGCGATCATTGACTGTAATTTATCGTATTGTCAAAAGTAAATATGTGCTTTGACAAGGTATTATCAGAAAGAAAGAATTTGAATATAAATGTAAAATCTGCTATAATATACCAAAGTACTGGGGCTTTATCATTTGATTTCTCTGAGGATACCGTGGAAATTAAATGATAAGGTGATACATAGAATCGGGTATAAAGGAGCGCTTAACTATGGCTATTATTGATAGAATTAAATTTGATGGAATGCGTAATGGGAGCGAGTGGTTGGTATATCGTTATCCAGGGGAAGAATTTGTTATGGGAACACAGCTCATTGTTGGTGAGGGGCAGGTTGCAGTCTTTGTAAAAGGAGGTCAGGCAATGGATTATTTTACTGCCGGAACTTACACCTTAGGAGCAGCGAACATTCCATTACTGCAAGGTATCATTAATTTGCCCTTTGGCGGGGAAACTCCTTTTACTGCGGAAGTTTATTTTATCAATAAGACTACAAAATTAGATCTGAATTGGGGAACCTTAGACCCGATACAATTAATTGATCCTAAATATAGTATAAAGCTGAGAGTTCGTGCCTTTGGACAGATGGGTATGAAAATAGATGATGATAGAGTGTTCTTAACTGAGCTTATCGGTACCATGAATCCGTTAGAAATAGTTAACTATTCAAAAATCCTTAATTATTTTAAAGGAATTTTGGTAATGAAAACTAAGTCCATGATTGCACAGGCGATTATTAATAATAAAGTATCTGCCCTTGAAATATCAGCCTCCATGGATGAGATTTCGGAATATTGCAAGAATGAGATCAGTGAGGAATTTAATCGATTTGGAATCAAAGTAGTGAACTTCTTCATTCAATCAATTAATTTTCCGGATGAAGATTTTGAAGAAATTAATAAAATACTTCGTGATAAGGCGTCCTTTGATATCATCGGTGACTCCAGATATGTTACAAAGCGCTCCTTTGATACGATGGAAGCAGCGGCTAATAATGATGCCAGTTTAGCAAGCACCTTAGCAGGAGCTGGCTTAGGGCTGGGTGTCGGAGCCGGACTGGGTAATATTATGGGGGATCTTAATAGAAATCTTAATGTTAATTTAACCGCTGCCCATAAGATATGTCCTAAATGCGGCAGCAAAAACGATGAGGATGATACCTTTTGCGGCGAATGCGGAAACCGTTTGATTCAGTCTAAAGTTGTATGTGCAAGCTGCGGGGAAGAGATGGATAACTTTTGATGATTGGATTATAATACATAATAAGCTCTGGGATAGCAGCAATTGATGCTATTTCCCAGAGCTTTTCGTTAGTCATTATGTCAGTATTGAACATTTTTGATTTTTATATTGGCACAAGTTCAGGATTTAAAATATTTCTGACATTTGTGAATCTCATCATAATTCTTCGATAATACCTTTTAAATTCAGACTAGCTTCATAGTCAGAATCTAAAGTAAGGGATTTTTCTATAAATGCTAAGGCTATCTCCGGCTCTTGTAAATTATAATAGCACACCGCAATCTCATAATAAATAGAGGCGTCTTCCCCATAAAATTCTAAGGAAGTATTATAAAGTTCAATTGCATCCATATCATAACCCAAATAACTTAATAAGGAACCTAAACAATAGGAGAGATCCCCTTCTTCACCAATGGGGAAATAATGCTCTCTAATATTTTGTAATAAAAGAGCCAGCTCATCCTTTGGGAAATCCTTTTCCTCATCAATTCGTTCAAGTAAGGTATTATAAAATTCGATAAAGGTTCTGGAGTCCCAAACCGTATACCGTAAAAAGGTCAGTATCTCCTTTGTCGTTAGAGACTTGCCCTGCCCCACCACAGATTTCTTTATAATAAAGAAATCATCCGGGCCAATGCTTTCAATAATCTCTCGGTATGCCATGGTGGTCTCTATAAAATCATGATTACGTTTACTCAGTAAAAATGAGGACATTGTTACATTTTCATGATCATAAATACTGTGAATTGCTTTTCCGCCAAGGTTATTAAAATACAGCTCCAGGGCGTGAAAATTAACTGTCAAGGATATAGAGCCATGCTTTGATAAAAATGGATGATAATTTTTATTCATGGAGGAGGCATCCCGATAGCCTTTATCCGTAGAAATTAAGAGAATATCATCATTAAATAGCTTCTTTAACCGCTCAAGGCAGCGGATAGCAATAATTGGCAGAGAAAAGGCGGTATCCTCTAAACAATCCTTATAATATAGAAGGATATTATTAATATTAGCCTCCTCGTAATAGCCTTGACCTTCGATCAGCCTGTCCGTATAGGAGTAGTCCAGGCCAGCCAATATGGATTGATCCTCAGGGTTTACCTTGCCATCCTTGGAAGTAACAGTAATCAGTCCTTCGTAAAGCTCTCCTTCCTTAACATAGAACGTATCCTGAGGAAGGCTGTCAAAAGTATAATTAGCGAAGAGGATCAGTGGATTTTGAAGCTTACCGGGACTTAGTGTTTCACCACTGTATCTTAGTTGCAGCTCCTCATCCTTGGTCATATCAAAAGTGGCACAATCGAGAATGCCGCTTTCGAAATAAGGCTCTAAGTAACTATGGCTCTGCCAGTAGGTAACATTTCGTTCAGCAAGATCGGTTACGATATATTTAAACTTTAAGCCTCTAAGAGAAGAATTTTCAACGATGTGCAGGAATCTTTTCAGAAAAGTATACGTAAAGCGTCCAACCCCGGCAGCAAGCTCCATGATATAAATGGTTGTGTTTCTATCAAAGTTTCCACAGGAGGCTATATCTCTGCAATATCC
>JAQZBD010000202.1 GCA_029239235.1 Herbinix sp. | reverse complement strand
CATCGTTAGACTAATAACTGCAATCCCAACTAAACAATAGTATTGGGAACTGTAATTGAAAGGAATGATTTATAGGTGTTTAAAGAATATGATGTTGTTTTTGCGGTGAGAGATTTGACAAAGATAGTATTAAAGGGCTTAAAAGGGGTCATATTAATGGTTTACGATTCGACTTCTCCGTATTATGAAGTTGAATTTATTGATGAAGATGGAAATACCATTGAAATTCTTACCGTAAGTGAAAGGGATATTGAAATAAGCACTAAGTTCCTATTTTGATGTACAATTTGGAGATATCATTGTATATTATTGGTCTAGAAGAGCAAAGGAATTATTTCTGCACAAAAATATTGTTGTAGAATATGGTGAGGGGAGCTTGGACTGGCAGTTACACATTATAAAAGAGAGTAATTAAAAAGCAGTAGAACTGATAAAATTAGTTATTTAATTTTACATTGGTTTAAAAGAAAATCTAGCACCACAATTTATAAAAAAGTGCAATGTAGTATTTAAAAGGGATTCCAGTAGAGTCTTAACAGTTTCTACTTGGAATCCTTTGCTTTATGTAAACAAGTAAAGTGAGTCAGTAACATACTTGTGACGGTAGACATAAGGGTTGATAATCCTATTCCAATCAATGAGATGCATATTATTGAATATGCAGTCGTGAGTAATGGCAAAAAGAACCTTAACAGGATGGAACTGAATGCAATCTGAGTCAATAATCCGAAAGAATCTAAATTATATTAAATGATAAAAACTAATGTGTTGAGAGAACAGATTTTAAAGATATTACAAGATGAAAGTGCAAGTATTTCAGACATAGTGGAATCATTACTAGCGAAGAATGGATAGAAGTTAATTCGTATAAGGATGGAGGATTCTTTAAAGGAAAGGTATTTTTAGAAGCGGATTTCAACTTTACGATTAGAAGAATATAAGATGTACAAGTATCTTGGAAGTTCCGCCTTGCCAACTGATCTGCATATAAGGCCTTTTCTAATGATAAAAGGAATACGGGAGAAGATTCACTTGCTACATTTAGTCATAAAATGTTAAAATAGATTGATAATGCAAAAAAGCAGTATTAGCAAGATGAGTTGATACTATACTGCCAAGGAGATTTCATGAAAGAGATACTAAAATTACCGCAACAGTTCTGGAGTGTATTCAGCTCCAGGAATCGCTACATATATATGGAAGCACTGTTGACAATTTATGATGAATACTTATATAATGACTACTTCCTCACCAAAGAAACGTGTATCCAGTTGATTGCGGAGTGTTTTTCAGACCGTATTGTGGATATTTCTGCCGATGATGAGGAACAGGATGTCGATAAAATGGAGCCTATGGCGACCAAGATTCTAAATCGCCTGATTCGTTTTAGCTGGCTGAAAAAGGTGGAGGATTACAGCGCCTTTAAGTCAAATATTATTATTCCGGATTATGCATCCCATTTTATTGAAACCATAAAAAGATTATTGAATCCTAACGAAGATGACAAGGATTTGTACATACAGAATGTTTATACGAATATCTATTCCTTCTATCATGATACGAAGGCAGGAATGGAGCTTTTAAAGGCAGCGAGAACGAATACAACAAGATTGAACCGATCCTTACAGGACATGCTACACAATATGGATCAGTTCTTTGGCGCACTTTTGGAAAAGGACAATTACGAGGACTTATTACTGGAGCATTTGAATGTTTATGTTGAAACCATTGTCAATAAGAAATATAGCCTCTTAAAGACCAGTGATAACTTCTATATCTATAAAAATGATATTAAAAAGCTGTTACGTGTCATCAGTGAGGACGAAAATCGTTTGGTAATGCTTAAGAATCGAATGATGGCAGAAGGCAGGAAAGTAGAGGATATTGAAGCTGAATTTGCAGATATCATTTATGAAATAGAACGTGGTATCATCAACATGGAAAAGCGCATTTCCCATATTGATACAGAGCACAGCAAATATATCAAGGCGACGGTCGGCCGCTTGGAATATCTGCTAAGCAGTGACGACAGCCTGCAGGGGAATGTAATTGCATTGTTGAATCTGATGTCAGGGAAGCAGGAAAATAAGCTGTATTCCAAGGTATCAAATACTTTCCTTATTAACGACCCAACCGTAATTACCCCCGACTCCTTCTATAAAAAAAGAGGCAGGCGTAGGCAATTTGAAGATACGGTGGAGACGGAGGTTGAAACTGAGGAGGAATTATCCAAGGAAGATATCCTGCGTATTAACCGCAATAAGAGCCGTTACAGTAAGTCACAAATTGAGGCCTTTATTCTTGACCGGATGAAGGGTGGAAGTTTTGAGACGAAGGAGCATCCTATTGAGACAGATGAAGACTTTGAGCTATTAATTCTGGCATATGACTATAGTATTCGCAGAACAAGCCCCTTCCATGTGGTGCCTGGGGAACGGGGTATTATTACAAATGGAAAATATACTTATCCAGAGCTGGTGTTTGAGAGAAACAGCAGTAAGCCGGATATAGCAGAAGTTGAATAGAATAAGTTGCATAGGTATCAGTGCAAAAGAAAGGATTTCCATGTTTCCATATTATAATGAACTTCTCGATGAGGAGAAGGATGAACTAAAGGAAGTGATTAAAACACTTCACCTCCAAACCTATATTTTGGAGCGTAAATATGATAAAAAGACAGAGCGTTATTTACCAAACCATTTATACCGAACCTGTGAAAGACATCTGGATTTCTTAAAGGAGTATTTTAAGATTGCAGATATGGATCTGATAGAGAACAGGCAGTATGGTATTATGCATATCGTTACACAAAACCTTCAAGGGGATAAACTAAGCAGGCTTACGACCATATTCCTGCTGCTTCTGAAGTTGATTTTTGATGAGCAAATGAATATGGCAAGCAGCTCCATCCATGTTTATACCTCACTGAATGAAGTATATGAAAAGGTACAACTATTCCGCCTATGGAATAATAAATCCATATCTCCTACAGAGCTTCGTAAGACGATTGCCGCCCTGAAAAAGTATCAGGTAATCGAAGTGACAGAAGAAATGGGCGATTTGGAGGGTGATACTAAATTTATTATTTATCCGACCATTAATCTTTTGCTGGATAGCCAGTCTATTGCAGGGATTATTGAACAGTACCAAGAGGAAGAGGAGGTAACGGATGATGGACAGATATCAAGCACTTTCGAAGATGTGTCTGAATAATTGGCACTACATAAATGAGAAGATACTATCCTTCCATGATGAAATTAATTTTTTTACAGGGCATTCCGGCAGCGGAAAATCAACGGTTTTGGATGCGTTGCAGATTGTCTTATATGCAGATACCAACGGAAGGGGATTTTTTAATAAGGCCGCGAAAGAAGATTCTGACAGATCCCTGATCGAGTATCTGCGAGGAATGAAGGTAGTTCAGGAGAATAATGAAATTGGATATTTAAGAAATAAGAATTTTTCTACTACCATTGTGCTGGAGTTTCAGGATACGGAGACAAATAAGTATCAGAGTCTCGGGGTTATTTTTGACGTGGATGTATCTGTAAATGATGTTAACCGTATGTTCTTCTGGCATGTGGGAGAGCTTGCATCTAATCGCTACCGTGATGGTGAAAAGGTTTTATCCATCAGTGAATTGAAAGAGTACATTCAGTCGAATTACTCCAAGGAAGACTATTCCTTCAGCCGTACCAATGAAAAATTCCGCAATGAGCTGTACAGCAATTATTTTGGAGGATTGCATCCGAAGCATTTCCCGGCTTTGTTCAAGAAAGCGATTCCTTTTAAGATGGATATGAAGCTCGAGGATTTTGTTAAGAATTATATCTGTACGGAAAATGATATTCATATGGAGGACATGCAGGATAGTGTGGCTCAGTATACCAGATTAAAGCGCCGGCTGGAGGATACCAAGAAGGAGATTGGTTTACTGACAGATATTCAGGAGCAATTCGGACGTTACCAGCTATATGTAAACCAGCTGGATCAGTACCAGTATAATATGGATAAGCTTGATATCACCACAATTGAAAAGAGAATGGAGAGATTACGGTATCAACAGGGAGCTTATCAAGCGGATATCAAGGTATTGTCTCAGACCATTCAGGAGCTTGAGCTGGATATTAAGAAGCTCCAGGAGCAAAGGGATGAAGTAGCCTTTGCGATTCAAAACAGTGGATACGAGCATTTGGAAGCAGAGCTTGGAAATTTAAATCAAATGCTGGAGTTATTATATAAGAATAAGGCCGCTTATGATAAGATGGCAGCAGCCCTTCAACCATGGCTGGAAACAGAATATTTGGAGCCATCTCTGGCTGAGCTAATAAAGCAGCTTGGCGCATACCAAGTATCTGTAGCAGATACCTTGAACATAAAAGCAGAGCTGGCACAGATTCGACAAGGCCTGGAAGAAGAGAAAAGTGAATTAGCAGGAGAAGTAAGCGAATTAAAAATAAAGCTATCCGATACGAACAAACAGATTAATTTATTAAAAAACGGACAAAAGGCATATCCAAATTATCTGCTGGAGGCAAAGGATTACATTACGAAGGAACTGGAGCAGGCTTATGAACAGCCGGTTAAGGTGGATATCCTGGCGGATGTGATAGAGCTTAGGGATGAGCATTGGTTAAATGCGGTGGAAGGTTATATGGGTAACAATAAGCTAAGTCTCATTGTTTCGCCGGAATATGCAAAGTCAGCGCTGGAAATCTACAGGAATTTAGATGCGAAGAAGTACTTTCGTGTTGCAGTCATTGATACCGAGCATGTAGTTCAAAACGTTCGTCCCATACTACCTGGCTCGCTGGCGGAGGAAGTAGATACAAAGTTAGATTATACCAAGGCTTATATTGATTATCTTATGGGTGGAGTTATTAAATGTAATTCAATAGAAGAGCTTCGTAAAAACAAAAGCGGAATTACCTCCGATGGTGTTCTTTATCATGGATATAAATTACAGCATATTAATCCGAAAAATTATACAGAGGAGGCTTACATTGGCGGAAATTCTATTGAGCGTAAATTAAAGCTGCTGGAGCAAAATCAGAGAGAACTGCTTATGGAAAAGGAGCCTTTTGACCAGAAACTTAAGAGAATAGAAGAACTACTCCGCTATGAATATCTTCCGAATGATGCGGAATATTATGAAGAGCTTTTAAAGCAGCTCGGGCAGATCGCACAGAAGGAACAGCAGAAGGAAGAGTATAACCGTAAGATTAAGGAACTAAAGCAGCTGAATATAGATGAGTGGAAAACAAAGAAATTACTCTTGGAGCAGCACATGGATGCTAAGAGTAAGCAAAAGGAGAAATCAGGTGTTGCGCTACAATCCAAGGAGAATGACATTAAGAGTTTTCAGGAGAGCATCTTGCAGTTAAATGAAGAACTGAACGGAAAACTGGCTAACTATCAATATGATGCACATCGAGATGAGACATACCGACTCTTTATGCAGGAACAAGATAATAAGAGATCGGATACCATTCGAGGGGAGCTATTCTACTTAAAGCAAAAAAGTGAAAAACAGATGGAGGATGAATTCTTTAACCTCATTAAACGCAGGGAACGATATCATGAGGCCTATGCCTACCGTGGTTTCTCCATGACCAGTAAGGATAATAAGGATTATGACGTGCTGTTGGAGAATTTAAGTAGTGATAGACTGACGGAATTCACCCAGAAAGCAAATGAGCAGGCTGTTCAAGCGATTTATCACTTTAAAACAGACTTTATTTATAAAATCCGAGATGCAATAAAGGAAGTTATGCAGCAAAAGGATGATTTAAATCGCATATTGGCAAAGTTGGATTTCGGTAAGGATAAATATAAATTCATCATCTCAAGAAATAAAGGAGAAGACGGTAAGTTCTACGACATGTTCATGGATGAGAATCTGGAAATCAATCCTCACCAGCTCACCGGCAACACAAATAATCAGATGGATCTATTCAGCCTACAGCATGAGAAGGACTACAGTGACTTAATTAATGAGTTGATTGAATTATTCATGCCCCCGGAAAATAGTGATAATAAGACCTTAGAAGAAGCTAGAGCGAACATGGAGAAATACGCAGATTACCGAACCTATCTTTCCTTTGATATGGAACAGTTGGTAGAGGGGATGCCACCCATGAGGTTAAGTAAAATGCTGTCTAAGAACTCCGGCGGAGAAGGGCAGAATCCTCTTTACGTAGCCCTGCTTGCGAGTTTTGCCCAGGTATATCGCATTAATCTTAAATCAAACGTACGCAGAAGACCAACTCCGAGACTGGTTGTACTGGATGAGGCTTTTTCCAAGATGGATGCGGAGAAGGTGGGAAGCTGTATCGGTCTGATTCGTAAGTTAGGCTTCCAGGCAGTAATCAGTGCGACCAATGATAAAATCCAAAACTATGTGGACAATGTCGATAAAACCTTTGTATTTGCAAATCCTAATAAGAATCGTATCTCAGTTCAGGAATTTGAGAAGAAAGAATTCTCTGACCTGCTTGTGGCACAGGAGGATGAGGATGATAGGGATTGACCTGATTCTGGAGCAGTATTAATGGTTACTTAATTTTATGATGAAAAGAGTCCAAATCATTATTCCTTGATAAGAATAGAGATAAGAGCCCACCCAGCATCTAAGGCTCTGTGACATCAGGGGTCTGGTAAAAGGATAAGAAGCTCTGATAAAGAAAGCTAAGAGGCAAATTTGGAATATTTTTTAGGCGAAATTCCTACGGCCTTTGTAAAGGACTTTAGGAAATTACTATAGTCGCGAAAACCACACAGCTCCCAGGTATCATTCACAGAATAACCCTGACTCAAAAAGAAGTGTTCGGATAATTCAGCAATTGATAATTCATTCTGAAGATTTTGATTGATATAGGTCAGAATCTCATCAACCTGCTGATGATATTCGGATGCTTCTTTTTCATTTTGTCCTTGTTGTATAAAAAAGAGCTGATTTAAGAAAACCATAAGTTCAGTAAAAACGGATTGTTCTATCAGATCCTCGCCAAAACCATTGGTACTGCAGATTTTATGAATATAATATAAAAAACGCTTTTGATCCTCAGGATTCAAGGATAACTTGTGATTAATCTTCTCATCGCTGAAAAAGCATTGATTTAAATCAGTAGCTTCGGAAGAAAGGGACTTCAAAAATTCCGGTGAAACGGAGATTACGATACGCTCCAATACCTCATGATCTGTTTGACTTAAATAATGGCTCTCATACTGGTTAATAAAGAAAATATCGCCAGGATGAATATCATAAAAACGATTATCAATTAAAAACTGCTTCCCGCCTGTAATAGAATAATAAATCTCATAACAATCATGAATATGCATATTCATGGGTTTTTCATTCTTATATAAATGGGCAATCGCAAAGTATTGTTTTGAAATGCAGGAGTCCATTGCTTCCTGACAGGAGGTACACTGTTTCATAGTAACACCTTCTCCTTTTTATTAGACTATTTTTTATTTCTGAAGACATCCTGAAGCACTTCTAGAATGCTTTTGTATGGAACTTTGTATTGATTATAACAGCCTGGTTCAAAATATGCAATATTTTGAGCAAATTATCACAAGAAATAGAAAATATAATATGTTATGATAATTACAAAGCTAGCAAAATACTTACGAACAATACATGTGAGCAGACTATAAGGAAGAAGACTATGGAAACAAGAAATTCAGTATCACCCAAGGATGTAAAGTTTTATACAACAGAGCGGTTAAGAGAAGAGTTTTTACTTCAGAATCTTTTCGTACGAGGTGAGATCAAGATGGTATACAGCCAAATTGACCGAATTATTACAGGTGCGGCTGTACCGATAGAACCCATCTCATTAACTGCAGGAGCAGAACTACGTGCAGATTACTTTCTGCAAAGAAGGGAAATGGGTGTAATCAATATTGGTGGTGATGGAATCATTATTGCCGATGGAAAAGAGTATCATTTGGAGCATAGGGATGGAATGTATCTTGGTTTAGGAACTCAACAGATTGAATTCCGGAGTAAGGATGCACAGACACCGGCAAAATTTTATTTTAACAGTGCTCCGGCACATAAGGCTTATCCGACTGTACTTATTAAACTT
>JAQZBD010000201.1 GCA_029239235.1 Herbinix sp. | reverse complement strand
CAGCTTTTCGGCTACTTATTGCAATTCCGTCTCCGACCGGAAGAATTACTGTGGATAACTCCTCCATATGAGTGATGGTATAAAGGTATTCCCTCATCCTGGAGTGAATCGTACGATCTCTTCGTGTAATGCTGTATCTGGAATTTGTTACGGTTCCATCCTGAAGCACATTATCTGTAAGTAACATACCCTTATCGCTCAAAAGCTTCATTAGTTCTGGCAGAAAGCTCATATATTGAGCCTTTGCTGCATCAAGAAAAATAAAATCAAAGCTTTCCTTCTCCAGTACCAGCTTTTGTAAAACCTCTAATGCTTCTCCACGGCGAAGGGTAATTTTATTCCTGTGAGGAAATCTCTCACTGGATAGATTTTTCTCCGCCTCTACAAGCCTCATAGCAACCTTCTCTATGGTAGTAATCCCACAATCGCTATTACTATATTCACTCATAAAGAGGGCGGAAAAGCCAATGGCTGTTCCGACCTCCAGAATCCGTTTTGGTTGTTGTAATTGGAGTAAAAATTTAAGTACTCCCTGGGTTTCTTTTTTTATAATAGGAACATGATTCTCAAGTGCTTCCTTTTCAAGTGCCAAAAGCTCCAATGGCAGTTCCGACTCTAGGGAGTTAATATAGGCAGTTATTCTTTCATCAACGATCATGTTAATTTGACCCCTCTTCCGAATTTTCTGCCGTATCTGTAGAATTGGAATAATCCGTAATTACACTAAGAATCTCATTGTAAGTCATATCAGTAGAAATCTCATAGGTTCCGGGCATAAGTACGTAACTGCCCAGCTTTGTCTTCAAATAAAATGCATACTTATTCCTTATTACACGGCTTATTTCTAACTTACTTGCTACGTCCATCGTGGATTCACCTTGATCAATACTTAACTCAACCGTGGTTCCCTTACCTTTTTCTGACATCGTCACAGGGCCGTAAAGCTCATAGGTAAATTCATAGGCCATCTTGCTGAAATTAATAATCAGAACTACCACCAGGATATAAAATGCTACATTCAGCAATAATCTAGCGATAAAGCTAGTTACTTTTAATGTTAATTTCATTGTCGCGGACTTATTTGTCATACTAACCTCCTGCTCCAAATAGGCGCTAAGCAAAAAAACTTACAGAAAAATGCTAATAACATTTAATCCTGAGAACCTTTTGCAAAACTAAAAAGTATATAATATATACTTACATTCTTCTTAATGACTTTTAAGAAGTAAAGACTAAACTTCCATAATAATAGGCAGTATCATCGGATTTCTCTTTGTCTTTTTCCAGATGAAGTCACTGAGGGAATCCTTAATCTCATTTTTCATCTTGCCCCAATCTGCATTATTGCGGCTTAAGCACTTGTCCAATGCTTTTTCAACTACTACCCTGGCTTCTTCCATCAGATTCTCTGATTCTCGTACATATACAAAGCCACGAGATACAATATCCGGACCGGAAAGTATCTGATTACTGTATTTCTCAAGGGAGATAACAACGATAATTAAACCATTCTCCGATAATAGCTGTCGGTCACGAAGTACGATATTACCAACATCACCAACACCAAGTCCATCTACTAGAATGCCCTGTGCCGGTACTTCTCCGGTAATTGCAGCCTTTTCATCAGATAAGGTTAACACCTTACCGGAGGAAAGAACGAATACATTTTCCTTCGGAACACCAAGGGTCTGAGCTAATTCCGCATGGCGGATTAAGTGCTTATACTCTCCATGCACCGGTACTGCATATTTGGGTTTTGTTAATGTATAGATTAATTTGATCTCTTCCTGACAAGCATGGCCGGATACATGAGTATCCTGATAAATTACTTTTGCACCCTTCATGGATAGATCATTGATAACTTTTGAAACTGCCTTTTCATTACCGGGAATCGGTGTTGAACTTAGAATAACAACATCTCCTGGTTTTATAGTAACTTTTTTATGAATGGACGCTGCCATACGTGGAAGCGCCGCCATGGATTCCCCTTGGCTTCCTGTCGTTATGAGAACTAATTGATCATCGGTATAGTTCTTCATCTGTTCAATATCTATCAACATATTATCCGGCATTTTCAAGTATCCCAGCTCACTGGCTACAGATATTATATTTACCATGCTTCGGCCTTCTACTACAATTTTACGGTTATATTTTGCCGCAGAATTTACAATCTGCTGTACTCGATCTACGTTTGATGCAAAGGTTGCAACGATAATTCTCTGTTTTGCACTATCCGAAAAAATGGTATCAAAGGTCTTGCCTACACTGCTTTCAGACATCGTATATCCCGGTCTTTCCACATTTGTACTATCACATAATAGCGCTAATACACCTTTTTTACCGATTTCACCGATACGCTGAAGATCGATTGGCTTCCCATAAACGGGCGTATAATCAACCTTAAAATCTCCGGTGTGAAAGATTATTCCCGCAGGAGTAAAGATTGCCAACATAGCCGCATCCGCGATACTATGATTTGTTCTGATGAACTCTATACGAAAGCATCCCAAATTGATGGACTGGCCGTATTTAATTACTTTTCTCTTGGTATTCTTTAAGAGATTGTGTTCTTTCAGTTTGTTTTCAATAATAGCTGTTGTAAGCTTTGTTGCATAAATCGGAACATTTACTTCCTTTAAAATATAAGGCAGGGATCCAATGTGATCCTCATGTCCATGGGTTATAATAAACCCTTTTACTTTTTCAATATTTTCCTTTAGATAAGTTACATCAGGGATTACCAAGTCAATTCCTAACATCGAATCCTCCGGAAAGGATAGACCACAATCAATGACAATAATACTGTCTTCATATTCAATTGCAGTTATATTCATACCGACTTGTTCTAATCCACCAAGTGGAATAATTTTTACACCTTTTAAATCTGTTTGTTTTATTATAGTTTTTTCTTTCAAATATTTGCACCTCCAATGGTTTTATGTAATATTTTATCCATTTACTAAGTGCACGATACTACAAATGAACTTCTCCATTCGCTATGATATAGATTCAATAGACTGTTTGCCAAGACATTTTTTACAATGCCCATAAAGTTTCACCTCGTGATCTACTACGGTAAAGCCCATAGACACCTTGATTCGTTCCTCCAAAGTCTCTAAGAGATCATCCTGGAAAGCGAAGATATTTCCGCAATCCAAGCATATTAAATGATGATGATGGTGGGAAGTTTCTTCCTTTCCCTGTTTGCTAATTTCATAGCGTACATAACCATCATCCAGATTTAATTTATCAATTAGATTAAGTTCTGATAACATTTGAATCGTACGGTATACAGTAGCTATTCCTATCTCGGGATACTTTTTCTTAACATAGTCATAAATCTCTTCCGCTGTAAGATGTTTTCCCGGTCTACTGTTTAGTACCTCCAATATCGCTACTCTCTGTGTAGTAACTTTCAGTCCGTTCTGCTTCAATAAACTCTTAAATTGTTCTTGATTTTCAGGCATTCGCTCACCTATTCTCGTCCTATCATATATCTTGCATTAATAAAAGTTGTCAGAAACTCTTTATCGCTTCTGATAAGCGCTTCATCTACGCCATACATCTCGATTACAGGAACATTATTATCGTTCCTATAACATCATTTTTTTAACACATTTTGTATTTCTTTAATATAATTCCACATCATCCAAAAGTTCTTTAAAGATTCCAGCAACAAGCTCCAGTTCCTGATCATCTTCTACAATATCATATATTGCTTCTTCATCGGTATCCTTTGATACATCCTTTAAGATAAGAGCCTCAGCTTCTTCCTCATCTGTGGTACTTACTAAAATATAATTTACTCCACCGAGTCTGGTCTGTTCTAAAACGTAAAAAGCAACTTCTTCCCCGTCCTCTGTTGTAAATTTAATCTCTTCCTGATTGTTTTCCATTCTAAGCCTCCAATTATACTCGCTTTGGTCATGCAGAGTGCCGTTGGCTCACAAGCTACTCTTTATCTCTCAAAAAGCTTAACTTATCCAGATAACCTTGAAGAATGAGTACTGCTGCAAGCTTATCTACGACCTTTGCTTTTTCTTCATGATTCATTTTTGTTTGCGATAACACCTGATGTGCCGCAACGGTTGTTAATCTTTCGTCCCAGAGAATCACTTCCAGTCCGGTTCGCTGCCTGAGCTTTTCGGCAAACTCCTCTGACTTTATAGCACGATCTCCAATAGTATTGTTTAAATGCTTCGGATATCCTACGACAATCGTCTCAATCTGATACTCTGTAATTAATTCTTCGATTCTTGCCAAGGTTTGACGAAGCTTATTTTCTTGTTTACGATGGATAACCTCCACCCCTTGTGCAGTAAGCAGTAGTGCATCACTTACAGCTACTCCGACTGTAACAGAGCCATAATCCAGCCCCATAATTCGTTCCATTTTAACCCCTATCTACCACCAGGAAGCATTCCTTTCTGTTGAGAAGGGATATATCTCCTAAGTCTGTTCGGCATTCTTTTCAAGTAAAAGCCGGGGAAGCAACTAGCTAATCCCCTTGTTTCAACAAGATGAATCAGCAAGCTGATTCACTTGTCATGAATTAGAAAAAGCACAATTACGTGCTTATCAAAAGTAAAATATAGATGATTACTTTTCATTGTTCCTGTAATAAGTCACTGATGTTATGTTATTTGTTATTTCTTGTTCTGGATAGTTTCTTTATCAATGTAAAAACGTAACAACTCCTCAATTATCTCATCACGTTCAACCTTCATAATTAAGCTTCTAGCCCCTTTGTGGCTTGTTATGTAGGTTGGATCTCCAGACATAATATATCCGACGATCTGATTCACAGGATTATATCCCTTTTCAGTCAAAGCGGAATAAACGGTTCGAATAACCTCACTGACAATAACCTCCGGTTCCTTTTTTACATTAAAATATTGAGTATTGTTCAATTTCTGCATTGTATCACTTCCTCTTCCAAGAAATTCAGGTAGCCTACCTCAAAGTAATCATTTGAATTCTTTCTATCATCTATTCCATTACTCTTAAACCAGCAATTGTCGTCCACATTTTTACACACGATATAAAATATATTATTGAATATTCTATGCTACTATTTATATATTAATATATTTAGCAAAAAATATCAATTAAATATTTCACAAAGCATAATTTCTTCCATAAAATCCTTATTTATCCTGACTGCACGGATCTGATTTGATAGATCCTCCTTACTTTCCACAGCCAATTTCAAATATCTTTCATTGTGCCCGACCTGATAGATCTTGCCCTCCACCTGAATTTCTTCTTCAAATAGAACTTTCTCTATTCTTCCCAAGAAATTAACTTTGTATTCCTTTGACATCTGATCTGAACAGGTTATTAATTCATCACTTCTTTGGCTCTTGATTTCCTCCGGAATCTGATTCGGCATCTCCGCAGCTTTCGTTCCGGCTCTTTTTGAGTATTTAAATACATGAATATGGGAAAAACCAATTTTACCTATGAATTCTTTCGTTTCTGCAAATTCTTCCGGCGTTTCTCCCGGAAAACCTGCAATAACATCTGTCGTAAAGGCTGGTAATTCAAAATATTGCTTAATGAGCTGCACTCTATTCAGATACTCTTCAGCGGTATATTTTCGGTTCATTCGTTTTAAAACACCATTGCTTCCGCTTTGGAGGGATAGATGAAAATGTGGGCAGAACTGAGTAATCCCCGAAATAATCTGTAGAAATTCCTCTGTTATGATTCTTGGTTCTAAGGATCCCAGTCTAATTCGTTCAATACCCGAAATGTTAGATATGTTTTTGATTAAGGATGCTAATGGTAATTCATCCTTTTCATCAGTCTCTGTATTATAATCCCGGTCTGTACCATAGGAGGAAATATGAATTCCGGTCAAAACGACTTCTTTATAGCCCTTATTAACAAGCTCAGATACCTCTGCTATGATTTCTGATTCCTTCCTGCTTCGAACTCTCCCCCTGACATAGGGGATGATGCAATAGGAACAAAAACGGTTACAACCATCTTGAATTTTAACCACAGCTCTTGTTTTTTCCGTGGTAGAGGCGATATTCAATTCTTCATACTCCTGTTCAAAATCGATATCAACCACCAGTTCCTCTTTTTTCTGGCTTGTTTTACAGCGTTCCACCATTTCAACAATGTCTGACTTTTTATTATTGCCAACAACCAGATCCACCGCACTGTCCTCCAGCAGAACCTCTTCTGCTGCTTGTACATAGCACCCTACTGCTGCAATAATCGCCTCCGGATTTCTTTTTTTCGCCTGGTGTAGCATCTGTCTGGACTTGCGGTCTGCAATATTGGTTACAGTACAAGTGTTAACCACATAGACATCCGCTGTATCCTTAAAATCTACGATATTGTAGCCTGCGTTCTCAAACATTCCACGCATGGCCTCAGTTTCATAGGAATTAACCTTACATCCCAGGCTAAGAAATGCTGCTGTTTTTTTCATCTATATACCCGTGCCTTTCACTCTTTGATGACCTATTCAAAAAGTGAATAGGCCTTAATAAGAAATTTGAAAGTGACTTTCTTTCAAACTTTTAAAAATCCTTTCTAAGAAAACATCTTCCATCACTGATAACATCTAAATATTGTAAATTCCGCTTCCTGTACAACTTTTCCTATTTTTTTTTATGAACTTTGTATATTGACTTTTAATATCCTAAATTATAGTATATACATATACTTGAAGAAGGAGGAATTAGTGATGAAGACAGTAAAAATATCTTTAAATTCAATCGATAAGGTAAAAGCTTTCGTAAATGACGTGACAAAATTTGATTCCGATTTTGATTTGGTTTCCGGCAGATACGTTATAGATGCAAAGTCCATCATGGGCATATTCAGTCTCGACTTGTCAAAAGTGATCGACTTAAATATCCATAGCGAGGAGAACATGGAAAATATCCTTGCAATCTTAAAGCCATACATTGTAGAATAGTCATTTCAAGAGGTTGTCGTAATTGGCAACCTCTTTTTTTATTCATGACAGATGGATCAGCTTGCTGATCCATCTTGTTTCATATTTCT
>JAQZBD010000200.1 GCA_029239235.1 Herbinix sp. | reverse complement strand
CTCCTCATAGGTTCTAAAGTCACCAATTAAATTAAAATGCTGCTTTAAAAAGCTTTGGAATCTATTATAACGCTCCAGACTTAAGGGTGCCCTTAAGGAAAGCTGAAACTTCTTAATCTGTCGTTTAAGTCCCTGCGTATCTCCCATTGGATCATAGAGCTTATCTATGATATCAGGATGGTAATGAATGACGCCGGCATCAACTCCATAATCCTTTAATACCTTCTGCAAAGCCCATGTCTGTAGGGTTGCACCATAGTTATTGGCACTATGAAATGTTACTACTCCGACCTTCATGCTGTGTCACCTCCGTTAAAATATTTGCCAAAGGAAATACATTTTCCTCATTATAGATAATATTATCTGCTTGTTTCTTCAATAAATCAAACTCTTTGGTTGCCACAACCTTTGTAAAATCCGGGAAATGCTTTACAAAATATTTTACTTGAGAACGATATGCTGAGCTCTCCTTATATTTTTGCATATTAAAATGCTTAAAGTTATAAACAGAGGTTTTGCCAAGTAAAATACACATATTGCACACCATACGATCCAGGCCGGACTGATAAATTGTCACATCGAAATCCACCGGTCCAAAGTATTTTAAAGCTTCACGCTTCATAACCTTATCAACCCGGCTATTAGTAAAGCCGGCATCCAGCCCAAGTCTTAAGCGCAGCTTGCACAGGAAATAGTCCATTCTCGTATAATTAATATCATAGGAGAGAGGGAAGTAATTGATTTCCTTTCTGAGCTTTGCAAGCATATCGGATGCTTTCTTTACTTTGTTTGCCTTCATGGTTACATAAACGTCGAATTTTTCGGTATCTATTTCATTAATGGCATTAATTAAGTTCTCCGAATAGTGATCATGCTTTAAGCCCTTGATGAATATAAAGGCTTTCTTCTTGCCATTTGGTACAACCTTTTCAACTTTAAAGTTCTCTTTTATCTTCGTCTCACCATGTAAGAGAGTCTCAATCACCTGTCTTGGCGTATCAATGGAATCTACCGAGCAAAATCTATCATAGAACTGTGGATATCCCTGATTTTCTGTACTTAGCTCTTTGATTAGCTCCTGAACAGTATCTGCTTTCGGAAGCTCAATGGTATCCAAATCAATATATAGACCACGGCCGTTCTTATATTCTTCCCGGTCATAGGTAAATAATACCATCTTTTTCTTAGTGCAGGCATAGTCAAACATGATACTGGAATAGTCTGTAACAAGGGCATCACTTGCATTTAAGAAATCATAGGTTTCAAATTGCTCCGGTATCGCCTTAATATGCTTATAGCTGCCATAATCCATCTCATTCTTTACGAAGGGATGCAGCTTCACAAAAAACACTTGGTTTTCTGTTAAACCACGATCAATTTCCTCAAAGTATCTACCCAGCATGTCTAACTGCTTACCGGTCTCCTTCTTGTGAAGTAAGCCTCTCCAGGTTGGCATATACACAATAACCTGTTTATCCTCAAGCTTAGCTTCCTTTCGGATCTTTTGATAACGTTCCTGATGAAAGAAAATGGAGTTTCTAGGGTAACCGGATACCATTATGGTACCTGGGTATATATTTTTTAGCATATAATCTTCCGTAAATACATCTCTTGAGAAATCATTCTGATATAAAAGGTAATCTGCAATCATAAAGTTTCTCTGAATATTACCAAGGGCATATTCACGCATTGGCACAATACGTCCCATGGCTTTGAGTGGCGTTCCATGCCAGGTATTTAAATATACCTGTTCCTTCTTTTTAATATAGTAAGGAGGAAAGCTGGTGTCAGTAACCAGGAACTTTGCAGAAGCCAGGGCTTTTACATAATCCTTGGAGCGTATGTCAATCATTTTAACATTGTTAATGCCATATTTCTGGAGTAAGGTCTGGTATTGTTCCATATAGCTTTGGCTCATAGCCAAATAAACCCGGTACTCCTGATAATTTTCCTTTGTCAGCTCTCTCATTAATGCAAAAATATTACCTGCAATATCCTCTCCGTGCTTGGACTCAAACAAGATATCTTTCGGATTAACACTGAGCTTCTCGTACATTTTTGTATAATATACGGAACCATTCTGCATCAGAATACGTAGGAAGGGAAGTTTCTTCTTAATGAGTGAAAGTCGATCGTTACTCTTTTTAAATTTATTAAATTTCTTACTGATTTTTTTGCCAAAATCTCTAAATTTAAGGAAGGTTTTTGCCACAAGCTCCGGAGTATATTCGCGAATACGGGTAAGACGTATCATCTTATTCTTATTCGTATATAGCTTTAGCTTCGCTTTTAAGGCACCGGAAGAATAACGCAAATAGTGATTGCTGTGCCAGTCCGGCATCTCTTTATCCAGAAACTCCTGAGTTTTACGAATAATCTTAAGCTTGATCTCTAATTTACCTTTATTGGAACCCTTAAATAAGGCAGGATAACGGTATAGGAAATGTCTCGCACAGATATATTCCAGCTCATCATGGTAGATCTCCATATATCCATTCTTTTTCATAAAATCAAAAACCAAGGTAAAGGCTTTTACAATATCCAGGGTCTGCTCTGAAAAGGTATTTAAGAAACCACCCTGGGTCGTTCTTCTATAATTATAGAGCGGCTCTTCAATCACACCGATTTTGTCCGCCTTACAACAGGCCTCAAATACCAGTACAAGATCTTCAAAGCGTATTTTTTCCGGAAACTCAAGTCCTTCTAAAACGCTTCTTTTGAAAAGCTTGTCCCAGGGGAAGGGTGAAATATGTGCAAGCTCATACTTATTTTCCGATAAGCGGAAATTACGATTAATTAACATGGTAGGATAAGTCTCTTTGGTCATTTCTCCAATATGCTCTCGCTCGTAGACATTATATCTACCGCAGATTACAATATCATTATTATCCTTCGTTGCTTTATTATATAGCTTTTCGCACATATCCAGCTCAATAAAGTCATCACTGTCAACAAAGAGTATATACTCACCTGTTGCTCTTTTCAGTCCATAATTTCTAGCATGGCTAACCCCTCGATTTTCTGTAGAAAATACCTTCATTCTATCCGGATATCTACTTTCATACTCCTTAAGAATCTGCAAGCTGTTATCCTTGGTTCCGTCATTAACTGCGATGATTTCGATATCAGGTAAGGTTTGGTTTACAATACTGTCCAAACATGCTGCCAAATATCGTTCCACATTATAGACGGGCATGATAATGCTTATTTTATAGTTCGAATTTTCCACTTAATGTTCCCTCCAAATTACAATTTTTAAACGAATCCCTTAGTACATTGTCACATTAGTATTACTAATATCTACCCGTTTGTTGTTTCGTCGTCAAAGATATGTAGATATAGGCGCTCTGTTGATTTACCATCTAAATACTGATAATTACTATTTATAAATGAATTGATAACCTCTAAATTAAAATCATCCCTCTTTAGAAGATCAATTATTTCCTCCGTTGTCTCGGTAACCCGCCCTGGCACAAATTCCTTATAAGGACGGTAAAAGCCTCTGCCATGATCGGAGAACTCCTCCAGGTCATAAGCATAGAATAACATTGGTTTCTTTAAGAGACAATATTCAAAGATTACCGAAGAATAGTCCGTAATCAAGTAATCAGCAACCAATAATAAGGTATTAATATCCGGATAGCCGGACATGGAAATTACATTCTCCCGGATTGCACTTTTATATTGCTCATTCTTTTGATACATTTCCATAACAAAGGGGTGCAATCTCAGCATCAGCACATAATCCTTCGGAAGCTCCTTAATGATTCTCTCCGTATCAAGTGACAGCCTTGGCTCCTTTAACTCCTGATCTCTCAGGGTAGGTGCGTATAGCACCAGCTTCTTTCCTGCCAACTCCGGATGCTGTTTAAAAAATGCTTTTCTGCGTTCTTCCTTCATCCGATCATTAAAGAATAGATCTGTTCTCGGAAGCCCATATACATATACTTTATCTTTCGCAACCCCAAAAGAACCTGCATATTCCTTCTTAGATTGCTCAGAGTTGACAATCAAATGAGTAATTCTGCTGTTTGCACGACGTTCCAATTCCTTTAGCTGCCCCGTGTTAACATCTTGTCCAAACCGCTTAATTGTACCTGTCCCATGCCATAATTGAACAATACGAACTCTTTTAGAAAAACGAATATAGGCCAGTGGTAAAAAGGTATTGTCCATAAGCACGTATGCAGAGGTTGCCAAGTGGTAGGGCTTAACTACGAAGAAAGATAATTTCCCCTTCCAGATACCCGGCTTTTTCGCAAGCTTACGGTCTTCTTTTTTTATAAACTCAAAGCTGTAGCCCTTATTTAGCTTCTCAAGATAATCTACAACAACTGCTACATTTCCGTCCTTACTGCCATCATGTGTCACGATGCAAAATACCTTCTTGGGTTTTATCGAACAGAAGAATCGGAATATATAATAAAAACCTGCAAAAATCAAATAACCAAAAATCTTCAAACTAAGCCTCCATTTTTGGGGAGGCTTTGGCCTCCACTTTTTTTGGGAGGCTTTGGCCTTCATTTTTCAGAAGGTTTTGGGTCTCCATTTTTTAACTCTATCATTAGACGAGCTAGACCTGCTGCTGGATGCCAGATCGCTGCTGAATTAAATCAACTACCTGCTTAGCTGCATCTCCGTGATCCGCGTGATTATATTTTCTTTGAAATGCATCATATTTGTCTTGATACACCTTAAAATCATAATCTTCAATTTCCTTCACTAACTGCTCATTAGTTATAACAATCGGCCCCGGAGCCTCTCCCAGAAAATCAAAATAAAATCCCCTGAGACTATCTTTATATTCCTCCAAATCATAAGTGTAAAATAGCATGGGTCTGCGAAGTAAACTATAGTCAAACATAACTGAGGAATAATCCGTAATTAATAAATCAGAAACCAGATACAGCTCGGCAATATCCGAAGCAGCACTAAATTGATAAAGGAATCCCTCATATTTTCGTAAATCCAATTGCTCTCCTACCAAATAATGAGCCTTAACTATAATAACATAATTGTAAGCCAGCTTTTCCTGCAGATAATCATAGTCTATTCTGGAGCTGAATTTATAGCTCAAGTGACCATAATGCTCATTATCCCTCCAGGTGGGTGCATAAAGAAGGATTTTTTTATCTGTCGGAAGACCTAGCTTTCTTTTTATATCCATAATGGACTTTGGATTATTTTTTTGAAATAAAATATCATTTCTAGGATATCCTATCTCCAGAACTTCTTTATGAAAGGCGAAGGCTCTTCGAAATATATTTGTTGAATATGCATTTTGGGATAATAAATAGTCCCAAGTTTTTGAATTCAACGCAAATTTCTGTTTATAGTCTTCTAAGCCTTTTTCCCCTTCCATAGATATCTGTTCCAGATCTAAGCCAAGTTTTTTCAGGGGTGTTCCATGCCAGGTTTGAATATAGGTTGTTGCTTTTCTTTTCTTCAAATAAGTAGGCATTCTGGTGTCACTAACCCAGGTTCCTGCTTTTGCAAACAAGTAAAAGTAAAGCATACTGATACGCTTTAACTTTATCACATTCCCCGGCAAAGAAATAGAAGTATCCTCTAATATAAAATAGCAGCGATAAACACGATCCAAACCTCTTGCTACCATTTCTTCATAGATAAATCTAGGATTACCGGAATAATTCCTTCCCAGATTACTTTCAAATAGAATAATGTTAGGATTCACCTTATTCGTCAGAATGAAAAATTGGTAGAGCAAAAGTACCGGTATTTTAATTACCTTTTTTATTATCGTCTTCATATATATACCCGTGCCTTTTACTTTTTGATGACCTATTCAAAAAAGTGAATAGGAGCTCCGATTATTTTTTAGCAGTTAAATCTGTCTTTATCTTTGTTGTAGAAATGCCTTCAGTACGAGGTAAGTACACTACCTCACAATAATCCTTTAAGAAATCGAACTGCCCTTTCCAGTCATCTCCCATAACAAACACATCGATCTGATTATTTACCACATCATCAACCTTTTGCTCCCAGGTATATTCCGGAAGTACCTCATCCACATATTTAACAGCTTCTAAGATAAGCTTTCTATCCTCATAAGGATGATATGCCTGCTTATGCTTAATTGCATTAAATTCATCGGATGATAGAACAACCACCAGATAATCTCCCAACTCTCTGGCTCTTCTTAATAAATTGATATGTCCTACATGAAGTAAATCAAAGGTTCCGTAAGTAATTACTTTTTTCATAGGTCCTCCTCATTGAATAAGCTAAGCATTTATTTTATCTTGCTTTGATAAATTTCGCAAATTTCTTTTACATCACCCTCGGCAATTAATTTTCCTTTTTCTAATAGTATTGCCTTATTACAGATATTTTTCACTTGTTCTATGTTGTGAGATACAAATAATACTGTAACTCCATCCTTGAACATTGATTTGATTTTCTTTTCACTTTTTTTTCTAAACTTTGCATCACCCACAGCGAATACCTCATCTAGAATAAGAATGTCCGGCTCCACAATGGTTGCAATCGAAAATCCTAACCTGGACTTCATACCGGAGGAATAGTTCTTTACGGGGACATTGATAAAATCCCCAAGTTCAGAAAATTCTACAATATCATTAAATTTCTCCTTAATAAAATCCTTGGAATAGCCAAGTACTGCACCATAAAGGTATATGTTCTCGGCGCCTGTATACTGTAAATCGAAGCCTGCACCTAATTCCAATAGAGGTGCAATTCTGCCCTTCGTCGTTATACTTCCTTCCGTGGCTTTTAAAACCCCTGCAATTACCTTAAGTAATGTACTCTTCCCTGCACCATTAAAGCCTAGAATTCCGATTCGATCTCCCTGTTGAATCGAAAAGTTTACGTTCTTTAAAGCCCAAAATTCTTTATATTTTATTTGACCTTTTATTTTTTTAATAATGAAATCCTTAAAATTATCGACCTTTTCAGCGCCCATCTGAAATCTAACACCGACATGATCTACCTTAATTACAACCTTACTCATAAATACCTCATTTCACCGTAAACCACGGTATAATATAAGTTATCAGAAGTT
>JAQZBD010000199.1 GCA_029239235.1 Herbinix sp. | reverse complement strand
TGAGTATACTTAGCCATTTCCTCTGCCATATCAACATCAGAAATACGGGATAAGGATTCCGTCATATTCTCCGAGGTTGTATCCAAATTGGATATGGAATGCTCAAGACGATTCTGATATGCACCAAGCTTGGAACGAATTGCTGATACCGTGTTAATTGCAATATCAAGTATTGTAATTGCAGCTTGTGCACCATCTGCTGTTCCAATATTAACCTTATCAATGCCAAGGGTTGCTGGATCTACCTTGGGAATTCTTACCTCCATGGTCTGCCCTTCATTTGCACCGATCTGCAGATCCATAGGTCCGGCATCTAAGACAGAGAAATCAACAGACACATCTATTGGTGCAGGTGGTAGTGGTGGTGTAACTGTCACATCCGGATTATCTACCGCATAATCATCAAAAACACTCCCTACGGTTTCCGGTTCTATTTCAAATACCATTTCCACATTATTTCGATCTGATACCGTTACTCGATTTCCCGTAATGGATATTGTTGCAGTTGTACTAAATCCAGAAGAAGCAGGAAACTCTGCTTTCGCATCAACACCGCTACCGATGATTTTAGAAGCGGAAAGCCCTAATAGATCTGCCAAATCCGCATTATCACAAAAGATCTCGATAGATTGTGTAGCACCGTATTCATTGGATACAAAGGCGAGACGATTGCTTGCTGTGCCCCAAGCTACACTTTCATAGCCAGCTAGCTCTGCCGAACCACTTGTATTATCAAGATCCCCCGTGGCAAAGACCTTCACTCCCACCGTATCTCCAACATCTCTAAGCTTTGTGAATACCTCATCCAGAGTATCTCCCTCATTAATTTCAACAGACTCACCATTAATATTTATCGTACCTGCCTGTGCCGCGGTAATTGTATCCGTAGTGGTAATGGTAGTATCCTCTCCGATAATAACCGCCTGTCTCGCGTCCTGCGTGATCTTTAAACTATAGTCCCCTACCTCAACGGTGTCGGACAAAGAAACCAGGTTCACATTACTATTATTAGAATAGGATTTTCGGTCAATTTTTCCATCTAACAAAGTCATAGTATTAAATTCTGTAGTATCAGAAATACGTTGTATTTCCTCGCTTAACTGATTGATCTCCGACTGAATTGCTACACGGTCATCTGTTGTATAGGTACCATTTGCAGACTGTACGGATAACTCTCTCATTCTCTGCAGCATGGATTCAACTTCGACCAAAGCACCTTCCGCAGTCTGAATTACGGAGATACCATCCGAAGCATTTCTGGAAGCCTGATCAAGACCTGCGATCTGGGTTCTCATTTTTTCTGAAATAGCAAGTCCCGCAGAATCATCTGCTGCACTATTAATTCTATAACCGGATGATAATTTTTCTAAGCTCGAATCTAAAGCATTATTCGTCTTACCCAACTGGTTGTTTGCCTTTAAGGCCGAAATATTATGATTAATTCTCATGTAATGTCACCTGTTTCCTTTCTGTTTGGGCTGCCATCCCCCTCCATGACGATGGATTGCGCGATTAAATTCTTTTTTACTCTATCAGCAACCTCCGTGTGGCCGAAATTACATCCCTATAAAAACAGAATGTTATAAATCACTGTTTTCTGCTGCCCGTACCGATTGTACGAGCGCTTTAGCTACCCGGTATAGGATTCTCTCCGTATCCGCCGAAGACGTCACACTCTCTTCTCCACCCGAGTTTTGATAATAATAACTATCCGAACTACCATGTAAATATCCAAAGTCAATTTGCCTTAAGGTAACCTGGCTCTGTTTTGCTGCCTCTTCTATCTCAGTGATATTATTCCTCAGCTTATCAAGTCCGGCTCTGTTATCACTGCTAATAAAACCCTTTAGTACCTTATCCTTTAGAGTAAAATCCGCCTTAATATTACCCAGTTCCTTCGACCAAGAGGTAACTGACATCTTACCGGAATCCGTTTCCCCGCGTAAGATTGTAAGGTTCATATTGGTAATACCCTGCTCCGTTTCTATCGGAATCTGGTAAAACTCCTTCTCTGCCAGCTTTCTTGCAAACGAGATTTGCTGCCCTATGGTCTTTCGCTCAGCCAGCTTCCAGCTATCAATCTTTTCTTCTGCGTAAGCCTGGGTGAGTGCAGCCTTTGCTTCCTTTTCTAACTCAGCATAAACTGCCTCCATGGATTGCTTGTCAATAATTTTATCGGTTAAATCATTTGTTTCCTTTAGGCTTTCTTCTGATTTTTCTACATTTTCTTCTTCCTGCAGCCTTAATAATCTTTTTATCGGGGATTCTCCATTACTTAATACACTATTCGCCATCATGATATTCATAGGAGTTGTGGCCACTTGATAATCATTTAAAAACCGTATTGCCTGTTCTGAGCTTCTGCATAGTTCTCTGATTTGTTCCGCTTTTTCCCTGTAAATACTATCACTCACTGAATTATCTTCCGTGCCCTTGAACTGGTTTACTTGTTCTAGAAGCTGATCAACCGGTGTATCTTTTATCATTTCCCATAGCCCTGTTTGAGATAATCCACGGATATTACTTAAGTTCTGGTTATTCAGGCTTGCTTCCTTCAGTGCTTCAGGGCTAAGCTCTGCCCCAAGCTGCTTTACTACACGATTAAGGTATTGCGTCTGTTGTTCTTGGGTATCTTGCCCGCCCTGTTCTGAGCCGCTGCTTTGCCCTTGCTTCTCATTCAAAGAGCTTAGCTGTTCCGCAATGGATTCCTTGCTCCTGGTAAGCTCCTGAAGTGTTCCGAATTCATCATCAATCACTGCATCCAGCTTTCCCTTTTTTATGGTTTGAACAGCCGTAAGAAGATGATCCAGTGTAACCTCCTGCCCCGCTTTGATAACAGCTCCGAGTGCAGCTCCATCCGATTTTTCTACATTATATAGTAACCGATATACTCCAATATAGGCTTTTCGCTCCTCGCCGGTAATTCCATCAGAGCTTTCTAGCTTCCTAAGATATGTACTATACTTCTCCTCCGAAGAGATTCCCTGTTCATCTTTGATTTGATCAATTCTCTGATTTAACTCGCTAATACTCATTTCCAAAGGATTGAGGCCTTCCTTAATCATTCGGACTGTAACTGCCGGATGCAAATTCTCCATCATAGTAGTCACTTGAAGGTCATAGGCTTTTACTCTATTTATAGCGTCCTGACTAATGTCCATCTGATTATAGCCCAGAATTCTTACAGCTCTCTGATTTTGTGCTGTATTCTCTATGTCCAGCTCTTCCAACAGCGAATTCATATTAGCAAAGGCCTTCTTAATGGAATCCCCGTATTCTCCATTTGGAGTTGTAGCCAAGGTCTCATAGGCTTCCCCTGCCTTACTCAACTTTGCCTGTAGATTGGTTCCCTCCAATAACAGGCTGGGGATTGTCTGAAGCTCCTGTGTCGATAGCGTACTGCCCAGGATATAACTGGGCATGTATTTTAACTGCTCGATACCGGAGGTTGTATCTTTGAATACCTGCAAAAGAGACTGGGTTGGCTCCACATCCGCCTCTTTTAAGTATTCTCTATAATAGTTATCTTCTAATTCCTTTAGGGCATCAACTACCTTGCTTAATTCTTGAACCTCTACCTTGAAGCCCTTCTTCTCTAGCTGTGTTGCCGCATCTGCGGTCATCTTCAAGCGTATCTCTTCCAGCTGACGCTTCGCCCTAATTTCCTCATAACGGCTTCCGGAACTATCCGAAGCCCCTCCATGATCAGGCGCTCCTTCCTCCGCTGTCCCTGACCCGTTTGACAATGCGTCGTTATTTACCAAGTCAACATCACTTATCGCTTCTGAGCTTCCAACCGCATCAGCTTCATGATTCGAATCACTCTTCGAGTCCTCTGCTTGAGCTTGAGCATTGATCGGTAATTGCTTCTGAATCTCTGATAGATTACGGATGGTCAATTCTGTACCGTTTTTAACAGCTGCCTCCACTGCATCTGAACTAATAGAATTCACATCGGCTACGATCCGTTCTCCTACTCCTGCATTTGCCGATATAAGGGGTACTTCCACCGGATTCATTCCAGCTTTCATTCCCTCCATTAGCTGATTTAATATCATATTTTGGTCAACGTTTCCCGCCAACTCCTCAAGACCTTTTTTATAAGTAAAGGTTTCTTCCGTTAAAGGTAATTGATTCTCTATCAGCCATTTTGCTGAATCCAAATTCTCCTTTGTAATCCCGTAACCGGCCGAAGTAAGGATGTCTCCCACCTGTCCCTGCAGTATATTCCACTCCTCCTCAGAGAGAGGCTGTGTACTTCCGGTACTTCCACTATAGTAAGCTTTATAGATATTTCCTACACTTGGTGCTGCCGCTGTAGAGATTAGATACTGCATGGTCTTATCGTCCATCCTCTTTACGGTATCACTCATACCAAGTGCTTTTTCAACCGCAGCCATATTCTCAGCTGTAGCCGGAAGATTCTCTCCAATCAGCCGCTGTCCTATTGCTTGCTGAGTTATGGAAGCCATATTTTGACTCTGACTGCTCTCTAAGTCAGAAGCATCCTCTTCCTTTGTCTGCCTTGTTTTCACCCGGTTTAGTGCTGCATATAAGCCATTGATTGAATATGCCTCGATCGGAAATCCCTCTTTCTCAATCTCCCTGCAATCTGCCTGCGTTAACCTGGATCGAACATTCTCTAGCTTCTTATTCGTTTCCTGATATTCACTCTCTTTTTCCTTTTTGGAAGCAGCTTTTTCCTTCATCGCTTTCATTGCTTCCCGGTCGGTATCCCTCGTCATTACCTTAATGCTTTGCACTCCGTTTTTTACGATCTCTCCGTATAGCTTTAGTTCAATTTCACTGTTTGTTGCTTTAATTACCTCAAAGGTCTTAACATCCCCAACGCTCACATCTCCCAGTAACTGAGCTGAAGTTGTTATATTTCTCCCATCAAAATTAAGGGTTACCTGATCCCCGATATCCACAACTGTTCCCTTGATTAGTTGTCCTTTCGTAAGATTAGCCAAACCCTTGTTTTGATCCTTCTTTAGGTCAAGAGAATCGACTTGTTGATTCCCCTTATATATCTTTAACTTACCCAGTCTATCTGCTATCCTTGAGTTTTCTGTTCCAACAAAGACATTATAATCCATTCCATCCCCGCCTTTATCCCTATCGTATTTATCGTCTACCTAGTATACGTAACAGAAATCCTTTTCTTATATACTGGAACAGCTCCTTGTAGGATGTATTTCGGTCATTTTAATAAAATACTTAACCACTGTCCTATGTTTGAATACGCTTGGCTGTGAAATATTTATAAATCACTTCTTACTGCATGCATTTGCGAATAGATATAAAATAACAATAATAATACACAGCATTTATGCTGGGAGGCTGTTATGAAAAAACGCATCATGGTCTTAACTAGTATCCTTGTTATCCTTACCCTGATTGTCTCTTTGGTTGGTTGTAACCGGCTGACGGCACAGTACAGTTCCCAAAATCTTTTTGATGATTATTTATATGAGCTCTTTGTTGAAGAGGTAAAGTCTGACTCTATCTCCTTAAATTATTCTTTGTCCGCACCTGAAAATTACGGAATTACTGATTCAGATACCACTCTCGGAGAATATAGCGTCAGTCATATGAGTCAAAATCTGTCAGTTTCTGAAAATAATCTCAACCGCCTTCTTTCCTTTGATTACAAAAGTCTAACCTCAGAACAAAAGTTAACCTATGATATTTTAAAAGACTATCTGACCCAGGATCTTAAACTGGGCAACTATACCTATTATAATGAATGTCTTGGCCCAACCACGGGAATACAGGCTCAATTACCGATTTTGCTTGCCGAATACTCCTTTTATGGCAAGGATGATATCGAAGAATACCTAAAGCTTCTCCCCTGTGTATATGACTATTTTAAAGACATTGCTGAATTTGAACGTGAAAAATCAAAACATGGTTTATTTATGAAAGATGATGTAGCTGACCAGATCATTGCCCAGTGTGAAGCATTTATTCAAAACCCTGAGAGCAATTTCCTAATCTCATATTTTGATGAAAAAATAGCAGGTTACAAAGGTTTGAGCAATTCTGAAATCAGCCGCTATAAAGCTCTGAATAAAGAGGCTGTTATCGTATATGTAATTCCTGCTTATGATTTATTGATTCAAACCTTAAAGGAGCTTAAGGGAACAGGTACGAATAGTGCCGGGCTTTATTATTATCCGGAGGGTCAGGCCTACTATGAAGCTTTAGCAAAATATAAGACTGGTTCCAGCAAAACCATGGCTCAGATGATTGATTTGTTGGAAACAGCCATTGATGAGGAGATTATAAATATAACCTCTCTAACCATCAAGGATCCCACTCTAATTGATAAATATTACGCTTTTAATGCCTTTCCAATTACTGATCCTGAAAAAATAATAAGTGACCTGAAAGAGGATATAAAAAAGGATTTCCCTGAAACTGCACTGGTGCAATGTGATATCAAATATGTACCTGCTTCCTTGTCAGAGTATCTTAGCCCCGCTATGTATTTAACTCCACCTATGGACAATTACAAGGAAAATGAGATTTATATTAACGGAAATGATAAAAAGACACTTTCCATGATTTATACCACCGTCGCTCATGAAGGCTATCCGGGTCATCTATATCAGTGTGTATATTTTAGAAGCAAGAATCCTAATCCCATCCGTAATGTCATGAACTTCACTGGCTATGACGAGGGCTGGGCTACCTATGTTGAGATGTATTCCTACCATATCTCTGGAATTGATCCGTTTCTTGCTGATTTTCTAGAGTCAAATAATGTTATCATTCTATGTATGTATGCAAGAGCTGATATAGGAATTCAATATGAGGGCTGGAAAGAAAAAGAAGTGGTAAACTATATCACAAACTTTATCAACAAGCGGAAGAACAATTGCAGGATCGCTTTGCGGCAAAAGACTTTCATAAATTCCTGCTGGACATTGGTCCTGCACCCTTTAGTATCATACAGGATCACTTCAATGTTTGGTTGGAAAATAAGGGTAAATAACCCACCCTTTTGATGCCCTTTCAAGATATTTAATAAAGTTCTTTCATTTTATACATACCTGATTTAAAGAAAAAGCACCCCGCAAATCCAATTTTAAAGATTGGATTGCGAGGTGCTCTTTCTTCTATCCTTTCAAGTGAATGATCAAATCCCCATTCTCATAGGAGATTAGGGAACGCTCCTTTTCATACAGTCGTGTTCTGTCCCGAACGGACTCCCCTGTTCGAAATACCGATAGCATGATACCAATTAATCCGGCATTCAGCAGCATGGCAGCTTTTCCATAGGAAATCAATGGTAAGGATAATTCGGTGAAAAGCCCATAACCCAGATTAGAAACCATATAGAATACGGTCTGGATAACCAATATCATCAGAATGGAGAGCGCTACCAGCATCCCAAGTACACTCCGCTGTCTGGATATGTAATAAAAACCCAAAGCAGAAAATACTGCAAACAATAATGCAATACCCAGAAAGATAATCCAACCATATTGATGAGTTAATGCTGTAAGTACCATATCCGTGCCAAACCATGGATTTCGTAATATTTCACCATAGCTCTGCGGAATTGTTCCCTGTCCCACAAATACCGCACCGGACATCATCTCGCGTATTAGAACCGTCTGATATCCCCTGGGAGATGAATATGGATCAAGCAGGATTTGAATCCTTTCAAGACGATAGGACTGAAGCAGGAATAATGTCACCACTGATATAGCTGATACACCAAAAGGAATCAGAATCATTAGCAGACCTTTTTTCCTGCTGCCGCCAAACCATCCTTTTTTTGTTGCCGCCAGCAATAGAATTAATGAGGTAATCGTGTAAATAACAAATCCACTCGTAGATGGAACCAATAATAATATTATTGCATAGGGCAGGTATCCAGCACCGCAAAACAGGATTCCCAAAGTTCCCTTATTACGCATAGAAAAGATGAGCAATGCATACGCGAGAGGAAATATTAAAGCAAGATAAGACAGGCTGACACTAAACCCGCCAAAGCTAAACCAAGCCCTCCCGTTTATCTCAGGGGAAAAAATTAAGCAGGTAATGCTAAGAACCATAACCAAAAAATAACAGCTCCTCGGATATTTTGCCAATGCGGTAAAATCCAAAAAATAGGCTGCGACAAATATGATCAGGGCAAAGAGAGTGGGAGCCATACTGAATTTCTCCAGCGATCCCACGGAATTGTCAATGAGATATCTCACTCCTGTTCCTACCAGCATTAAGGTAATCGTAAGCAGAATAAGCATCCACTGAGGCTTTGGTCTATATGTCTTATCCAGTGCCAGACCGATGCTGACTGCATCACCCATTTCCTGAACTGC
>JAQZBD010000198.1 GCA_029239235.1 Herbinix sp. | reverse complement strand
AAATTGACAGATACAATTTTACAAGCTTTAAAGGATAAGATCTGATAACCTGTGAGTTAGCAGGCTTTGAAAATATTGTAATTAATATAAAGTTGACAGGAGCTGAAAGAGTATTAATAGTACAAATGCTTGTAATTAAAATAGGTCTATGGTAAAATGAGTTATCAAATTATGGAAGGAGTGAGGGTATGATAAAATTAAATAATATTTGTATTGTAGTTAATTATCATATTCAACTGCTTCTTTTTGAGGAATTTGTAAGTAATATTGGCAATCAGACTGATCAGGCACTTGGTTCGCAATAGCTTGATTTACCAATATTTGCATGTCTTTTGACCCTGAAGCAGGTTATAACTACGTTGCTGCTTCGGAGTTTTAATGCCCTGAAGCGGTTAGTCGCTACTTCGGAGTTTTAATGCCCTGAAGCGGTTTGATGCTACTTCGGGGTTTTTTAATGCCCTGAAGCAGGTTTGTTGTTACTTTGGGGTTTCTTAATGCCCTGAAGCAGGTTTGCTGCTACTTCAGGTTTTAATGCCTTGGAGGAGGTTTGCTACTACTTCGGGTTTTTAATGACCTGAAGCAGCAGCTAGATAGGAGGCGATTATTATAGTAGGACTGACATAGGATCAAATTTTATGTCTATAAAAACACAATTATATTGATTGAAGAGAGGATATTAAAATGACAGAAAAAATATTTAATGAGGAAATATGCTTAAAGCAGTATATTGACGAGAAAGACTATAACGAATTAAATGAACTTGAAGCTATTTGTACGACAACGGACAGAATTAGTTTAAAACTGGAGTTGTTCTATAAATTAAATCTGAGTAAAAGTACCGAAATTGGAATGAGTAAAATAAATGAATTTTTTTACTATAGTAATGATAGACTGGTGTCCTATCTTGGCATCTCATCCTATGGTGCTAATATTGCTGAAATTAATGGTATGACACATCCGAAATATCGGAGAAAAGGACTGTTTCTGAAATTATTTCAGCTTGCTATGGAGGAATGTCGAAAGAGGGGATTTGAGAAGGTTCTACTATTAACAGATGAAAAGTCGGCGGAAGGTGTTGCGTTTATTAATTCGACTTCTGCCGAGTATGATTTTTCTGAATATCGAATGAGAGCGGAATATAATTCATCCTGTTATGAAACAGAAGCTATTAATCTAAGAAAAGCAACTCAATCGGATGCAAAAGAGATAACCGGGCAAAATATTTTATATTTTAACGATTCAGAAGTCACAGAGGATAATTACTCTATTGATGAACATATTCTTAATAGTACTTATATGGTGGAACTGTGCGGAGCAACGATCGGAAAGATATGCATTGAATATACAAACAGTACTGCGTATATCTTTGGATTTGGTATTTTACCGGACTTTAGAGGAAAAGGCTATGGAAGAGCAGCTTTAATTTCTGCAATGAAGGTATGCCATCAAGATAATTATGATGTGATGGAGCTTGATGTAGCGTGTAAAAATAAGAATGCTCTAAATCTTTATACTTCCTGTGGATTTGAAATACAATCAGTTATGAACTATTATGCGGCTACATAATCATAGCTTTACTGAAATACCAGGTTGACGTTTATGAATTGATCAGTGTGTAAAGTTGACTTTTAACCGAATAAATCAGTGTGTAAGTTTATAATTAAAATGAGGAAAGGGCTGTTACAAAACGGAGTTTTGCAGATATGACTTACCCCATACACAGGTTGAATGAAAACTGACAGACAGTGTATGAAGGTAAACCATATCCGCATAGCTATATTTTGCAACAGCACCTACACCAGAACAAAGATAATGATGGATAATAATAAACCTTATACTAACTCTGCAAAATATTTAATCGTTCTAACCATCTGGCTGACATAGGAATTTTCATTATCATACCAGGCTACAGTTTTTACTAAGGTCTTACCCTCAGGAAGTGAAGTGACTTTTGTTTGAGTTGCATCAAATAATGATCCATAAGTGATACCGATAATATCGGAGGACACTAATTCCTCCTCCGTATATCCAAAGGAGGAAGATGCAGCAGCCTTCATGGCGGCATTCACCTCGTCCTTGGTTACGGCTTTGCTTACTACAGACACTAATTCGGTAATAGAACCGGTTGCTACAGGAACTCTCTGAGACACACCATCAAGCTTTCCATCTAACTCAGGAATTGCCAGACCGATTGCCTTTGCAGCACCGGAAGAGGTTGGAACGATATTAACTGCTGCTGCGCGGGCTCTTCTTAAGTCTCCCTTTGGATGAGGTCCGTCAAGGGTCATCTGATCTCCGGTATAGGCGTGAATCGTAGTCATAAAGCCTTTTTCAATGGCAGTAAGTTTATTAAGTGTATCAGCCATTGGAGCTAAGCAGTTTGTAGTGCAGGAAGCTGCGGAAATAACACGATCCTTTCTTGTTAATATCTTCTCGTTGACTCCATATACAATGGTTGGTAAATCATTACCGGCCGGAGCGGAGATAACGACTTTTTTAGCGCCTGCGATCGTGTGGGCGGAGGCTTTGTCCTTTGAGGTAAAGAAGCCGGTACATTCTAAAACTACATCTACATCTAATTCTCCCCAGGGCAGCTCCTTAGGGTCTTTTTTGGCATAGATTAAAATTTCTTTTCCGTCAACTACGATGGAGCTTTCCCTTGCCTCTACTTTATCAGCCAAGGCATATCGCCCCTGCCCGGAATCGTACTTTAATAAATGTGCCAGCATTTTGGGATTTGTTAAGTCGTTTATCGCAACTATTTCATATCCTGCCTCGGAAAACATTTGTCTAAATGCAAGACGTCCTATCCGTCCAAATCCATTAATCGCTACTTTTACTGCCATAATTTGATTCCTCCTTAGGGTTAATATATAATCTGTTAGGTTACATCGTCTTAGCATGAATGAGACTTATGACGCTTGAATCAATGCTAATTACTACCTGTATTTTTATTAAGTAGTATATCGATATTGTAGCTCTTGAAATTTTAAGGTACAATGTTATAAATGAAGTATCTTACTATACTATTTGTTCGATGAGGAGGAAATTATGCCACAATATGACCGCCATAAAAATAGAATTGTAGACATTGAATTTATTGCAGCTGAGGATTTTAATTCTCTTCCCTATTCAGACCGCTTCACACTTATTTTTATTACTTCAGGAACCATAAAGGGAATATTAAATGAACGGCCGTTTAAAATCGCTGCTCCTGCCGTTCTATGTTTGTCAAATAGTGATAAGATTGAAGCTATTGAGAAGGAGGAGGCTTTCGCTCAAGCCTTTTGCTTTCATCCACGGTTTTTTGAAACACTCCGTTTAACAGATGCACAGGATCTTATTTCTGCAAATTTAAGGATAAAAACAGGCATGTTGCTATTTCAAAGAGACAGTATTCACACCGGGGTGCCCTATATAACAGCGAAATCATATCCCCAATTACTGGAGTGGTTTTTGGTACTTGGAACAGAGGTATCTGCACAAAGTGATATATTATGGGTTTGCAGGATTAAAAGATATCTCATTCAAATCCTGGAGCTTCTTGAGAATCTGAATCGCCAAAGTGAAGAATCACCGGTGGACGCGGTGCTGGAATATATTCATACAAATTATCCTAATAAAATTACGCTAGAGGATTTAACGAATTGTGCACACATAAATCGAGTGTCTTTAAATAAAATGTTTCAAGAAATATGCAGCTGCACAGCAATGGGTTACTTATTGATGCATCGGCTGAAGGTGGCAGGCAACCTACTAACACATACCAATATGAGTCTGGATGAAATTGCACGATCAACTGGATTTGAATACGATACGTATTTTATAAAGCAGTTTACAGCGAAAAGGGGGATTTCGCCTACAACTTTTCGGAATAACTCCCGTAAGCATGCAGCTACTGTGTAATAAAGGAGTATAAAAGAGAATAAAGGAAATAATACTTCTAACAGTAAGTGATAGTATTTTTAAAAAAATAATAATTAAATTAGAAGGAGATGATAACATGGAATTTTCTTTACAGGCAATACAGGAAGCACATAGTAAATATACAGGACCGGATTTTCCGAAGCTGATACGTGAGTTTAAAGCTGCATTAAAACGAAATCAGACTGGAGTTACTGACTTTCCTACCTTTTGCAGCGAGATGGTTCAGGCAGGAGTTTACAAGTGGGTTTCAGATTTGGAAGAAATGACCTGCAGCTATTATGATCTGCAAGAAAAAGCAATCATCGTAGAAGAAATACCTTCAATATAGATAATAGGAAAGGGAGTGCCTTAAAAAGCATTCCCTTTCCTATTCATGGTAAGCGAATCAGCATTCTGGTTCATCTGTTCATAGCAAGTGAATCAGCATTCTGGTTCATCTTGTTCATAGCAAGTGAAGCAGCTTATAAATATATCACGCTAGCAAAGGCGCTCTTTCTCTTAAACGAGACCCAGTAGTCTTACAGTATTAGCAACAATAAAGCAAATGGTGATACCGCAAAGAGTTGGAATCAGAAAAGAAAGTGCGGTCCATTTCCAACTGCCGGATTCCTTTTTGATGGTTAGACAGGTGGTACCGCAAGGCCAATGCATTAAGGAAAATAGCATGGTACACACAGCAGTGAGCCAGGTCCAGCCATTGGAAACCAACAGTTCCCTTAACTGAGTTAAATCATCTAATTCCAGCATACTACCCGCAGCCATATAGCTCATGATAATGATTGGCACAACGATCTCGTTTGCTGGGAAACCAAGAATAAATGCCATAAGGATATAACCATCCAGCCCGATTAAGCTGGCAAAGGGATCTAAAAAGGCTGCACAATGGGACAGCAGGCTAAGGTCTCCTACCTGTATATTGGCCATAAGCCAAAGAATGACTCCGGCAGGAGCTGCAATGATTACCGCGCGGAAGAGCACGAATAAGGTTCTGTCAAATATTGATCTAACAATCACCTTGCCGACTTGAGGTTTACGATAGGGTGGAAGCTCCAGGGTGAAGGAAGAGGGAAGCCCTTTCAGTATGGTTTTAGATAGTAATTTCGAGATTAGCAGAGTCATGCTTACGCCTAATACAATTACACCGGTTAGCATTAAGGCAGATACTATTGACTGAAAAGGACCAACGGCTGTTCCGACAAAGAACATGGTGATAATAGCGATCAGTGTGGGAAATCTTCCGTTACAAGGCACAAAATTATTGGTTATCATAGCAATCAGTTTTTCTCTGGGCGAGTCTATGATACGGCATCCGATAATACCGGCAGCATTGCAGCCAAAACCCATACACATTGTAAGTGCCTGTTTTCCATGGGCGCATGCCTTCTTAAAATAGTTATCCAAATTAAATGCCACTCTTGGTAAATATCCCAGGTCTTCCAGCAATGTAAATAATGGAAAGAATATTGCCATCGGGGGTAGCATGACAGAGATTACCCAGGCCAAAGTACGAAAGATTCCTGTAACAAAGAGGCCATTTACCCAGGAAGGGACTCCGATCCATTGGCAAAATACAGTGAGGCGGCTTTCCACCCAAAATAGAAAATCCGCAATCAGACTGGAAGGGTAGTTAGCGCCGGTAATCGTAATCCAGAAAACGATTCCTAACAGTGCTATCATTAGGGGAATACCAAATATCTTGGAGGTTAGAACACGATCAATCTTACGATCCATCTGGTTATAGACGGGATTATCATAAGTGATAACCTCTTTCCCCATTGTTTCTGCCATACTTACGATTTGAGAAACAATTTTATCGCTTAGATATTCCTTGCCTATACCAGCTTCTTTTAATTTGTCCTTGGCTTCATTTAACTTAAGTTTAATATTTTCAGAGGACATAAGATCAACTTTTAAGTGTCTATTAAGGGCAGCTATGATTGTTCCATCTCCGTCAAGGAGCTTTAAAGCAACCCAGCGGCTGTTAAGCTTATCTGAGAGAAGCTGCTTTAAGGAAGGCTCGAGTAAGGCAATGGCATCCTCGATAGGCTCCTCATAAGTGATCTTAACTGGATGATTCTTTTTTGTTTTATTAGTCACATCATATACCGCATCCATTAGTAAGTTCAGGCCCTTATTACTTCTTGCACTGGTGCCGATGACTGGAACTCCAAGTAAATCAGATAGCCGTTCTAAGTTAATACTTATCTTTTTTCTCTTGGCTTCATCCAGAAGATTAACGCAAACCACTACCTCTGAAGTGATCTCAAGTGTTTGCAAAACCAAATTTAGGTTTCGCTCCAGGCAGGTGGCGTCAGTGACAATAACCGTAATATCGGGATTACCAAAGCAAATAAAATCTCTTGCAATTTCTTCTTCTTCCGAACTAGACATCAGAGAATAAGTACCGGGTACATCAACTAATATGAAATTAGTGTCCTTATGCCGGCACTTTCCCTGTGCGTTGGATACGGTTTTGCCAGGCCAGTTGCCGGTATGTTGATTCAGTCCCGTGAGGCTGTTAAACACAGTGCTTTTTCCGACATTGGGATTCCCACCAAGTGCTATTATTTTTTCTTCACAGGTACGTTCTAGAGTAAGCTCGCCGCCTAAAACGACAGCTCCGGTAGATTGGCTAGTCAGCCCCATTTTTAGATCCTCCTGTATTAGAATGATAAAGAGTGGTAAGTTTGAAAGACAGTCACTTTCAAACTATTTATTAAGGCCTATTCACTTTTTGAATAGGCCATCAAAAAGTGAAAGGCATGGGTATATTGATGAACCATGAGCAAAAGGAGTTCACTCATGGAGAAATAACAACCTTAGCTTATTGAACTTCTACCAGGATTTTTGAAGATTCTTCTGAACGGAGGGCAATAACTGCACCTCTGATTTGGTATGCGATAGGGTCGCCGGAAGGGCTCTTTTGTAATGCTTCAACCTCGGTCTCAGAGATTAAACCAAGATCCAGCATCCGTCTGCGGTTCATGCCGTTTGAGGTGAGGGTCTTTACCTTCGCTTTCCGACCAATTGGTAATCGGTTTAATGGAATCAAATTATCATTCATATTAACACCCGTGCCTTTCAATTTTTTGATGAACTATTCATGAAGTTGAATAGGCCTAAATAGAAAGATTGAAAATGATCTTTTTCAATATTTCTCCAAATAAGATAAAAAAATATAAAATATAACATTAAGTTAGCTGCGTTTAAAAATTTTAACCTACACTAACATATGTAAAAAAAATAAAAGTGTTACGCCTCCGTTGCCTCCTTCATAAAAAAACATCAGAGTTTGGCTAATTATGAATTCTGTATTTCAAAGAAATTGAAGTAAGGCTTCTTTAATTAATACAATTTTGAAAAGACTTTGAGCCGGAGGTCTTTATAATGTCAATAATCCATTGTATAATTATTATTATTTAATCAGTAGCTTGTTCAGTGGAGAATACGGATGAAATGTCAGATGAAATTTTAGTATCAAAGAGGAGAGAGGGATTCGATGCAAGAAGAGCAATATAATTTTATTATAAAAAATTCACCCATGGCCTTCGCTTATCATAAAATCGTTCTGGACGAGGAAGGAACACCTTGTGATTACATATTTCTCGAGGTAAACAATGCCTTTGAAGAGATGACGGGATTGATTGGAGAGCAAATCATTGGTAAAAAGGTGACAGAGGTACTCCCCCTTATCAGCGAGGAGACATTTGATTACATATCCATCTATGGAAGGATTGCTCTTCAAGGAGGAAAGGCTGAATATGAGCAATATTTTGCCTCCTTGCAGCGCTGGTATCGGATTCAGGTATATTCGATGCAGCAGTTTTACTTTGCCGTCAATTTTCTGGATGTTTCGAAGGAGAAGCAGCAGCTGGAAGAGTTTTTAAAAATACAGAAATTAGTTTGGGAAAATGAACTGCAATTTCGCCAGATCATAGACAACCTCCCCTTTGCTCTTGGTATTATCGCAAATGACGGAAAGCTTCTCTATGCAAATGAGGATGGCTTAAAGACCTTTGAGATGAGTACAGAGGACATTGACAAGACAGAAATATGGTCCTATTGGGTTGATAAAAGGGACAGGTATCGTTATATCCGAGCAATTGAAACAGAGGGGTTTGTAAAAGGCTTTGAAATGCAGCTTCAAACCAAAAGCGGTAAGAAGTTCTGGACTATGGGCAGCGGTATGATAATTCAATATCAAGGGCAACCCTGCATCCTCTCAGCTCATTACGATATTACAGAACGCAGAAGGATAGAAGTGGCATTAAGAGAGAAGGAGGAAAAATACCGGCTGATCTTTGAAAATGCAGCTGAAACCATATTAATTGTTCAAAATAATAGAGTCCAGATATGTAATCCTACAGCGATGCGGCTTACCGGATATACATATGAAGAAATGTTGCAAATGCCATTCATAGATTTTGTACATCCAGAGGATCGGGGATATGCATCGAGTGTTTATCATGACAGAATGGCTGGTAAAGATATCTCTACAAAGCAACAATACCGAGTAATTCGTAAAGATGGTGAAATTGCATGGGTGGAAGCGAATGGAGTAACAACAAGTTGGAATGGTCATCCTGCTCTCCAATATTTTATTATAGATATCACTGAGCAGAAAAAAGCGGAGAATGCGCTAAGAGCAAGTGAAGAAAAATACCGGCTTATCACAGAATTTGCCTCTGATATGATCTGGATTTTCAACTATACGAATTACCGGTTCACCTATGTTAGCCCTTCTGTAATTAATATGTTGGGCTATCATCCCGAGGAGGCACTTAGCCTAAACTTAACAGAGTTAATCTATGAAGAATCCTTGAATCGAACTAAGGAAGCCTTGCCTCAGCGGGTTAAGTCATTTATAGAAAACCCGGAAGAAGCTCATTCCTATATGATGGAAATGCAGAATATTCATAAGGATGGTCACCTCGTTTGGGTAGAAGCCTCTTCAAAATATCGATATAATGCGAAGGGAGAGATCGAAATTCTGGGAGTTAGCCGAAATATTGATGAGCGCAAGAGTGCCCAGGAAAAGGTGTTATATTTAAGCTATCATGATCAACTCACCGGTCTTTATAACCGCAGGTTTTACGAAGAGGAGCTGAAACGTCTGGATACAGTAAGAAATCTACCCATCACCTTAGTACTGGCTGATGTAAATGGTCTCAAGCTGACGAACGATGCCTTCGGACATCTTGCCGGAGACCGGCTTTTGATTCGAACAGCGGAGATTATTAAGCAGGAGTGCAGACAGGATGATATCATTGCCCGTATTGGTGGGGATGAATTTATGATTCTTCTGCCCCATACGGAACGACGGGAAGCGGAATGCATCATCAGCCGAATTAAAAAAGCGATGTCTGTAAAGATGTTTGATAATATCATTCTTTCGGTTTCCTTTGGTGCTGCTACGAAGGAAGAACCAGAGCAGTCTGTGGAAAACATTTTCATTGAAGCAGAGAATGCTATGTATCGTCATAAGCTGAATGAAAGTAATAGCATGCGAAACAAGACCATTCAACTAATTGTAAACGCTTTATTTGAAAAAAATAAGGAAGAAAAAGAGCACAATAATAGAGTGGGTGAACTTTGCCGTAGTCTTGCTATAGCGGCAGGATTGCATGAAGAAGAGGCTAATGAGTTAGCAACTGCCGGATTTCTCCATGATATAGGTAAAATTGCTATGGATGAGTCTCTGCTTTATAAAACCGAACCCTATACCGAGGAAGAATGGAGAGAGGTTAAGCGGCACCCAGAGAAAGGTTACCAGATTCTAAAGGCCTCCAATGAGCTGTCTCAAATTGCTCATTATGTACTGTGTCATCATGAGCGTATGGATGGAGAAGGATATCCCAGAGGGATAAAAGCTGAGGATATCCCCCTTCAATCCAGAATGTTAAGTATTGCCGATGCCTATGATACGATGACAAGTCCGCGAGGATATCATAAGCTGAGGGATCAAACCTCCGCCATTGAACAACTCAGAAAGAATGCCGGCACCCAGTTTGATGCGGAACTTGCCAGAGTGTTTGTTGAGAAGGTTCTGCACAAGGAGTGGACATAGGTGAACCTATGAGTACAACGCCGAGGAAGACCAAAGGCTGGCGGTTCTGATCTGTATGTCGTCATAAGTTTTATAAAAGTATTCACAGGTATTTGTGTTAATAAAGGCGGTATATTTCGTATAATCATAGGTGTTTCGGCTGGTGATAACAGCTCCCTTAGGTATGGATACACTTTCCATAATATGAAAGCAGGCTGCAATTGCTTCCCGGGTATCCTTTGGGGTTGGTAAATGTGTTTTTAGATAGGCTGTGCGCACAAAGCGTTCCGGCGAGGTAAAGCCCCCCGGCAGAGGAATGGTTCCACCTGCCTGACCAAAGGGAGTTAAGCAAATATCATCCCACCTGGCTTCTTCTGTCTGCATTGGAGAAGCCTCCATATAGTTTCTTAGATTAGTCATATGCCAATGAAAACCAGGGCTATTGGCCATAACGCCAATGGGGTTATTTGTTATTTCCAGACCTCGATCCGTCGCCTCAATTACCACACAGGCTCCGCTTCGGTCAGTAGCAATCCAGTGTAAGGGAGCTACTGTATGCGTAACCGGATCTGGGATGCCCACAATGCTGATATCTTTTAACAGAGCAGGCAGCTCCTTTACGGAACCGCAGCTTCCGAGCATATAATGGAGAAAATCGATGGAGGTAATGGATTTCTTGTTAGAATGGACGGAGGGCGTATCATACTGGGCATATCCTGCAAAATACAGAACTGCTGCCGCAAAGCCCTTTTCATTGACGCCATCAAAGAATCCAAGAATACCATCAAGTTCCTGACCAAGTCCGATAAATCGATAGGTGTCTGTTAACCTAGTATGATTCAAGCTATTAACCCACTGAAAGGAACCGGGAATAATGTAAAGCTGAGGTATAATATCATGTGAAAAATCCATGGTACGTCCAAAGAACTGCTCCTTGGTTTGGGATTGTAGGGTGATTGCGGTACACATAGGAATATCCTCTGGAATATCGTTTTTATAATATATGAGGCGGAATCTTTATTATGAGCAATGAGGTAAGGATTAGAGGCGGATTGGATGAGCGTAGGTATAGGCCTATGCATCAATGTCTTTCATATTATTTAACAGAAAGAATCCTGATAATTGAGTTGGTATAATCAATTATTAGGATTCTTTTGATTAAAAGTGTATCAGCTTGTTGAAT
>JAQZBD010000197.1 GCA_029239235.1 Herbinix sp. | reverse complement strand
TGCCTGTCCCTGCGTTCCGGAACGATGTATAAGAACGTGGATATGGTGAGATCGAACTATGTATCAAAGGTGGATAAGGAAAAATGCGTGGCTTGTGGTCAGTGCGTGGAAAATTGTCCGATGAATGCCATGAAGTTAGGTCAGAAGCTTTGTTCCAGTGGAGCTGTTACAGAGAATATTACAACAACTTATACCCCCAGAAACAATGCTTGGGCGGAAAAGGACTGGAACCAGGATTACCGAATCAACCGTCAGGAAGTTGTAGATACCGGTACAGCTCCTTGTAAAACCAATTGCCCCGCCCATATTGCGGTGCAGGGATACATAAAATTGGCAGCTCAGGGCAACTATAGATCAGCTCTCGAATTAATCAAAATGGAAAATCCATTCCCCGCGGTTTGTGGATATGTCTGTAATAAGCGTTGTGAAGACGCTTGTACCAGAGGGGATTTGGATGAACCAATCGCAATTGATGATATTAAACGCTTTATTGCAGATCAAGATCTGAACAAAGAGACTCGGTTTATTCCTAAGAAACGTAATAACTACAGTGATAAAAAGATTGCAGTTGTAGGATCCGGCCCGGCTGGCTTGTCCTGCGCATACTATCTTGCTATTGATGGATATGAGGTAACAGTCTTTGAAAAGGAAAAGGTAGTCGGTGGAATGCTGACTCTTGGGATTCCCTCTTTTGTTCTAGAGAAAAGAATCGTGGAAGCAGAAATCGATATCTTAAGAGAATTGGGTGTTACCTTTAAAACTGGAGTAGAAGTAGGAAAAGATATCACGCTGAAGCAGTTAAGAGCAGATGGATATTCAGCCTTCTATTTGGCAATCGGAGCTCAGAAGGGGCGAAAGATAGGCATAGAGGGAGAAGACTATGAAGGTGTGATTTCCGGGATAGAATTCCTTTCACGTGTTAACCAGGATGAAAAAGAAACCGTATCCGGTAACGTAGTAGTCATCGGCGGTGGTAATGTAGCAATTGACGTAGCCCGTGTGGCAGTTCGTGCCGGCGGGAAAAAAGTCAGTATGTTCTGTCTGGAAAACAGAGAGCAAATGCCGGCTCTTGACGAAGAAATCCACGTGGCTGAAAGTGAAGATATCATAATCAATAATTCCTGGGGACCAAAGCGTATTATTGGATCGAATGGCAAGGCAACCGGAATCGAATTAATGCGTTGTATCAGTGTCTTCGATGAAAATGGACGTTTTGCTCCTAAGTATGATGAAAACGATACAATAATTGCAGAAGCAGACCATATTCTGTTATCGGTGGGTCAGTCGATCGACTGGTATGGTATATTGGAGGATAGTCAGGCAGTTCTAAATCCTAATAATACCATCCAGGTAGATGATGCCACCTATCAGACCGGGCAGCCTGATGTATTTGCAGGCGGAGATGCGGTGACCGGACCTCGTTTTGCAATTGATGCAATTGCAGCAGGAAAACAAGCTGCTATTTCTATTCATCGCTTTGTTCAGGTTGGACAGGATTTGCTCATTGGCCGTAGTCGTCGCAGCTATATTGAATTAGATAAGAAGGCAGCGATTATTGATAACTTTGATACAACGCCCAGACAAAGAGCAGCAATAATTGATGGTCAGGAATCAAAGAAAACCTTCCGTGACCTTAGAGTATCCTTTACCGAGGAGCAGATGCTGAAGGAAACCGAGAGATGCCTTGGCTGTGGTGCTACGGTTGTGGATGAATATATGTGCGTTGGTTGCGGCATGTGTGCCACAAAATGTAAGTTTGACGCCATCACCCTAGAACGTGTTTATGATGGTAAAGGTGTGGAGTTCCTAGGTATAAAAAAGGCGATTTTACCTCATGTAATTAAGCGTAAAGTAAAGATAACCGTCAAAAGCGTACTTGGAGGGAAAAAATAAGCGATGCACGAACTAGGTATCATGTATCATATTGTTGAGCAGGTATTGAGAGTGGTGAACACAAACCAGCTCTCAGAGGTTGAGGCTATTGTCCTGCAAGTGGGAGAATTGTCCTCGGTGGTTCCAAGGTATCTTCACGCCTGTTTCCCTGCTGCGGTAGATGGTACCGTGCTTGAGAACACCAAATTAGAAATAGAAATACTCCCAGCCAATGGAATTTGCGGTAGCTGCAGGAAAGTATATCCTTTATTGGAGCACTCAAGAGTTTGCCCAGAGTGCCAGAGTGAAGAATTTGAAATGATCAGCGGCGGAGAGTTTTATCTCAAAGAAATAAGAGCATGTTGAGTCGTTGATAAAAGAGAGAGGGGTTTCGGTTGTATGTTAACCGAGGCTCCTTTTTGTTTTTGTAGAGATATGAAAAAGTCATCTTAATTCCGAATTATGACCATTTAGAGAAAAATCATATATTCATAATAAAAGATCTGATAGCATGTGTTTACTATAACATTGCTATGATCTGGATCGGTGGATAAACTTTAGGTAATCAACCTCCTGATTATTACGTGCATCTGCACAGAAGAGGGTTTTATGAAATTAAAGTTAAAATATTGGTAGGTTTTCTTTTATTTGTTATAATAGGGATGGTATATGGGATATCTGCGGGCAAAAGTTCGCTTAAAAAAATAACGAATTGTCAAGGGAGAAAAGAACATGAATATAATACGAAAAGCCAAACTGCAGGATATCGATGCGGTAGCACTGATTTTTGAACATATTATAGATGAAGAAGGGCAGGGTAAATGTACCACTGGCTGGCAAAGAGGTGTATATCCGACCAGGAATACGGCTATTGAAGCATTGGAAAATGATGATTTATTTGTTATGGAAGAAGATGGGGAGATTGTAGCTGCAATGCGTCTGAACAAGAAGCAGGTTCCGGAATATAAAAACTGTCAGTGGGAATATCCTGCAGAGGATGATCAAGTGATGGTGCTGCACACCCTTGTGGTGGAACCTTCGGTGAAAAAACACGGCTATGGAAGAAAAATGGTAGATTACTACGAGAAATATGCAAAGGAAAAGGATTGTCCTTACTTAAGAATGGATACGAACATTTTAAATTCTCGTGCACGAGAAATGTATAAGAGATATGGTTATAAAGAAATTGGCATAACACCCTGCGTTTTCAATGGCATATCGGGAGTAGAGCTGGTGTGCATTGAAAAAAAATTGGACTAGCAGATTCTGAATGTGTTATGCAGGCTCTATTAACAACATTAACTCCAGTGACTAATAGCATTTAATTCAGTGACGTACAAATAAATTTTAAAAAATTTAATCTGATACTTGACAAGAATTTAATTTGTAACTATAATAGTTACAAAAGGAGGCGCTCATGTATTCAACTAAATTATCGGTAAGTATTCATATCTTAAGTGTGATTGCACTGATGGAGGTAGAACCTATAACATCAGATTACATTGCTTCCAGCATTAATACGAATCCCGCCCTTGTACGGCGATTGATGAGCCGTTTAAAGAAGGCAAAGCTTATTACAACAAGTACTAAGCTTGGTGTTACAGGTCTGGCAAGAAAATCAGAGGATATTTCACTCCTGGATGTATTTCTTGCAGTAGAAGACCAACGGGATTTGTTCAGTATTCATGGCAACACCAATCTTAACTGTCCTATTGGGGCAAAGATTGAAGGTACATTAAAGAACCTATATGACAATATACAAACCGCAACAGAAGAAAAGCTGTCTGCCATTACACTGGCAGACATAACAAAAGAATTTATATAATTTATCAGGAGGTGTGATATGAAAATTGCAATTATAGGCGCGACCGGTATGGCCGGTACAGCCCTGTACAAAGAAAGCGTGTCACGCGGACACGAGGTTACTGCAATCGTTCGACATAAGGATAAAGCCATCTCTTTGCTGGGAGATGGAGCAAAGGTAATCGATAAGGATGTATTTGAGTTAACAAAATCAGATCTTGAAGGCTTTGATGTTATAGTAAACGCTTTTGCAACAGCTCCGGCGAAGGCCTATTTACACTTGGATCTGGCTGCAAAGCTTGTCAGCTTTTTCCGTGAAACAGAAAGCCCTAGGCTGTTCTTCATTCTAGGCGCAGCCAGCCTGCTGGATCATAACGGCAAGCTGTTTCTGGACACTTTAAAGAATGTTCCTGACGCCGCATCCTGGATTTCCATTCCTACAGAGGCCTATAAGACCCTGAATTTTTTACGGAGCATTGAAAATGTGAATTGGGTAGGAGTATCTCCTTCGGCTGATTTTATTGCCGGAGAAGCTACGGTTCCTGTTTTAGGAAAGGATGATTTGCTAATCTCCTCTAATGGAGAATCTGTGGTAACAAGCGGTACCATGGCAGTTGCGATTATGAATGAAATAGAAAATCCGCAGTTTATCTGCACAAGATTTACCGTAGGTAATCAGTAATTTTTAAATAAATCAAATTAATTTGGAGGTGCAATTTTATGAGTAAGACAATTGGAATTATTACAGGCAGTTTAAGAAAGAATTCTTTTTCCGGAAGCATTGCAGACTATGTCAAAGACCACGCACCGGAGGGCTATGTGTTTAAAACCATCGATATCGGAGGACTTCCTCTTTACAACCAGGATTACGATGGTGAAGAGATAAAGGAATATACAGCATTTCGCAATGAAGTAAAGGCTTTAGATGCTGTGCTGTTCATTACACCGGAGCATAACCGCTCCATCCCGGCGGCACTAAAGAATGCCCTTGACATTGGCTCCCGCCCTTATGGTGCAAATGTTTGGAGCGGCAAGCCGGGTGCTGTAATCAGCCAGTCTCCCGGAGGAATTGGCGGTTTTGGTGCAAATCATCACTTGCGTCAGGTATTGGCTTTTCTAAACGTATTAACGCTGGCTCAGCCTGAAGCCTATATTGGCGCTTACCACACATTAATCGATGAGAACGGTGCGCTAAGCAACGAAGCAACCAAAGAATTTTTAAATGGATTTTTAGCTGCTTTTGCTGCTTGGACTGAAAAGATTTCCTAAATTACAAGGGAGGGAAACGGCTTATGTTTGAGCTGTTTCCCTCCTGGTAGTTAAATGGAGAACGTAAGAAAGGAGTGTTAATTATGAAAGTAGAGATTTGGTTTGATTTCGTCTGCCCGTTTTGTTATTTAGGCGATACAAAGTTTGAAAAGGCCTTGGCAGAGTTTGAGCACAAAGCTGAGGTTGAGCTAGTTTTCAGAAGCTTCCGGTTAAATATGGCTAATGAGGACACAAAGGGTAAGGATATTCATCAGGTCGTTGCAGAGAAATATCACATCAGCTATGAGCAGTCGAAAGCAAACAACGAAAGAATTGCTGAGGCGGGGCGAGAAGTAGGTTTGAATTACAATTTTGATGCTATGAAGCTTAACGACACTGAGTTTGCTCACCAAATAATGCAGTATGCAAAGAGATTTCAAAAAGATCATGCCTTGATTAAACGGTACTTTAAAGCTTATTTTGAAGAAGGCATGGACATCGGTAGCCAGGAGGCACTTCTGCAAATAGCCGGCGAGCTTGGGCTCGACATATCCGAATTAAACCGTGAGCTTGCGAGTGGTGTACTAAAAACGGAAATACAAAAGGATGAAGCTGCTGCCCGAAAGTATGGAATTGACACCATTCCGCATTTTATCATTGATGGAAAATATGCTGTAACAGGAGCACAGAATGTGGAATATTTCTTAGCGGCTTTAAGAAAAGTACATGCTCAGAATTAGCATTTAAAGTGAGAAAATGGTTGATAATGCTTCGAACATCATTTCCAATAGAAAAAACTTTGCGTAGGATATAAATATATAAAGTATATATTTATATCCTACGATTCTTTGTATAAAACGGATTATAATGCTAAATAGATGGAAAAGAGATATAATTAATGGCGTGAAAGCTAACGACTTTCACGCCATTTTCTTACTGAAAAATCTATATGAGAATAATACGCTTGAATCTCACGGAAATATAATTCTTCTTGATTTTCATCAACTACTGCATGTAAAGGAACCTAAAGATGAAGGAACCTAAAGATAAAAGAAACCAAAAGATAATGAAACCAAAAGATGAAGAAAATCAAAAGAATAAAAATACCTAGAGATAAGGAAACCAAAAGATAAAGAAATCAAAAGATAAAGAAACCTAAAGATAAAGAAACCTAAAGATATAGAAACTTAAAGATATAGGTAACTAACTTAAAGATAGATACTGAATATATAAAGATCGAGATAATTCTCTATATAAAGAATTTTTTACAATTAATAAAAATATGGTCAGAAAATTTAAGTGGGTTACGATTAATAATATATAAGAAGTTTCAGAGGGGAGGCGGCACTGTTGAAAGATTTTGATCTACTGGAGGAACTGAATACAAATCCGAATCGAGCCATGGAATTCATTATTGAGCAATATACCGGCTTGGTTTACAGCATAATTAACTCCAAGGTTTCTTCTGTAGGGACGGCAGAGGATGTAAAGGAGTGTGTAAGTGATGTTTTTATGGATTTTTATCGGCAAGCCAAAGGAATTGATTTGGCTAATAGCTCCATTAAGGGATATCTTGCAGTAATTGCAAAGCATAAAGGAATCGATTTATACCGCAGATTAGCGGGAACTGCCAGCCGTAGTGTTAATCTGGACGAAACCTATGAGCAAGTCACAGATAATAAATTGAATCCGGAGCAGGAAGTAATTCAAAAGGAGCAAAGAAATGTCTTGATAAAGGCAATTGAGTCGCTGGGGGAGCCGGACAGAGACATTTTTATCAGAAAATATTTTCTGGGACAAAGAACAAAGGAAATAGCTGAAGCGTTGTATTTGCGTGATAATACGGTGGATAAAAAGATATCAAGAGGCTTGAAAAAATTAAGAATATTGTTGGGAGGTGTTATTCATGAAGGAACAGAAGAGAATTTACTTACTAAATGAGGCAGCTTTAGAAGAACAGATTCATATTGCCATGGAAGAGCTTGACATGAATAAAGCTTCCATGCTTTTAAATGAAATTGACATAGATGAAACCTCCTTAGACCCTACGTATATTCAGGATATCAAGGAGCGAACCCGTATACTGAGAAGTCGTATACTGGAAAGCTGTATAAAGATAATTTGTATAAAGAAAATCTGCATAAAGTGAAGCAAGGTAAGAGAAAAGGCATCGACTGGAAAGGAGCTATTGCTTGTGCAGCTGTAATTGTTATAGTTATTCTGGGCATCAAGCATGACAGTATCGTACTTGCATTCCAGGAGATGATAAGTCTAATACCCGGTGTGGGAATCGTGGACAGTAATCTAGGGGCAGAATATCGGTTAAAAGAACAGGTCACAGCGGAAAATGATCAGACTACAATGAAGATTTTATATGTGACAGCAACAGAGAATACAATGACTGTTCGATTTGATTTAGAGGGAACCTATCAAGAAGAACTAACCGAAAAAAATAGAGAGGAAAGATATAATATCGATGTATTTCTTCTAGTTAATAATCAAAAGATTCAGAAATCTCACGGCAGCAGCGGAGCTGGGTTATCAGGAAATACGTTCTCCTATAACTGTAATTATACTTTTGAACTGGATCAGAAGTACATTAATACGAAAAGAAAGTATACCCTGGTATGTGAGGAATTAGATATTCGTGTAAGCTTCCGTTTGAGTGAAATTGATCAATATACCAGCTTAAATGATATCGGTGCCACGCAAACCCATAACAACATAAGTCTTACAGCCAGTGCTTTTCTAAAGGACGATCAATTGAGCGTGAACGTGTATCCAATTAATAATTCGAACTATAATCTCATCAGCTTTAACCAGGAATATAATCTTGAGTATTTCGGAAAGAAGATGACTCTGAATACAGACAAAGGAATTAAGAAATATATACCGCCAAGCTATTATGGAACTGGGCTGAATGCACCCTTCCTCTTCGATGTGAGCGACGATTCCAGTAATTTTGAATTATTGATTCCCTTTGTTGTAGTAGAATCGGAGGAGATAAAGGGAATTGATCTTCCAATCCCCGAAGAAGGTGAGGCTGAAGAGGTTAATAAAGAAATTAAATTTGAATACGGAAGTGCCATCATTAAGAGCGTAAAAAGACTGGCAGGGGATATTGGTAATGAATACGGATATCTTCAAATTAACCTTGAATATACCAGCCTGAATGAAAATCAACAGCTGGTCAGTGTCGAATTCACTGGAAAGAATGCCATTGGTTTTTATCCGTATTTTGATGATCAGAATAGGACAGTTGCCGTCAGTTATATGCTGAATGAGTCTGACACAGAGGAGTTGCAGCTATCGGTTATCAA
>JAQZBD010000008.1 GCA_029239235.1 Herbinix sp. | reverse complement strand
CATCGCACCAAGGATACCCGTGCCAATTACCTCACCGAAAAATGCAAAGCCGACTTTATGGGTATATCGATATAACAAGCCGCAGAGCAAAGCCCCGCACATGCTCCCCGGAAACGCAAGTAAGCTTCCTGTACCCAGAAGGTTACGCAGGAAGGAGGTAACAAACGCCATACCAACTGCATACACTGGTCCAAGAAGTATTCCGGCAAGCACATTAATAAAATGTTGTATGGGAAATACCTTTGATACACCGATTGGAATGTAAAACGTTGAGCATATCACTCCAATGGCTACTAAAATACCTGCTAATGATAATTTTTTTACTGACATAATTATACCCGTGCCTTTCACTTTTTGATGACCTATTCCAGAAGCGAATATATTCGCTTTGTGAATAGGCCTTAATAATTAGTTTGTACCCAAATCAGGTAAGTTTCACTATTTTCATATATGAACAATATCACGCAAGCACTGTAAAATCAAGACTTTTATTCATATGCAATTTTGTGATATTATGATAATTCAACTAAACATCATAGAAATACTCATAGAAACAGATATGCATATTTATAAATATAGTAATTAAATAACATAAAAAACCCTCCTCTGAGCCTTTGGAATTTGAGGAGGGTTTGTAATTAATATGAATTTTAGCTAGCCATTATTGACCTTCACGTAATAACTCGGATATTTTTTCTTCATACGCGCCGCATAATCTAGCCTTGGTGTTTATTACTATAGTGTAAGTAGAATCATCATTCTTGATTGATATAGCCGTTATACTTTCGGGCATATCCATATAAATTATTTTTTCGTTCATGCTATTTTACCCCATACGTTCATTGTTATAAGTTATCTTAAGCAAATTATATCAGAACACTTGTTCCCATTCAATCATCTTTTGTATTTTGCACAGACTTCACCTGTGTTTATCTTTCGTATATCTATTTCATGCGCATATTATGTAATTTTTTAGTAAAAAGCCCCACCATTTACAGTTAATAAGCAATCTTTTTAAGCACCCTATAAGTGCCATGTGTCTGCTTATTAACTGTAAATTAGTGGGGGTAGGGGATAGTTATTGATTAACTACTATCATTAAGGCAATTATATAACACAATTATGGCAAAGAAAAGACATAGGACAAATTTCACAACTGTGCCATTTCTGGCATTTTAAACCTATTTCTCCATGTAAGTTAACGATTCATAGTCTATATCAAATACATGCTCTAATTTAAATCCAAGACCATGGGAAATTTTAATTGCATCGGACAATTTCGGGTCTACTTCCATTCTTTCTATTCTGCCTAGAGTTGATTTAGATACCTTTGCTATGGATGCAAGATCGTCTAAAGTAAGCCCTAGCTGGTGTCTTATTGGTCGTGCGAAATTGATTGGTATCATGGCATCATCTCCTTTTTCGTCAGAATAAAATATCAGTACTTTTAGTATTATATTTTTACTATTAGTATATGCATCGGTTGTGTTGTTCATCCAAATTTGATATGATACATTTTCTTAAGGGGTGCAAACATGATTGACGGTAAAGAATTTGGACAACGGATCCGCAGTGCGCGGCAAAGAAAAAATATAAAACAACTGGCACTATGTGAATTAGCTGATATAAGCCAACCTCGGCTATCAGCTATGGAGAATGGTGACACCAATATGTTGATAAACTCATTGGATAAAATAGCGGAAACATTAGAAGTGCCTGTTTCTTGGCTCCTGGGTGAGGATGTTATTAGTGTAAATGGATTAACTACCGATGAAATATTAGAATTATTGAAATACAAAGAATTGTTAATAAGAAAACGTAAATAAGCCTTTATCCACATGGATTTAGGCTTTTATGCACTTTGTACACAACTATTGTAATTTATCTCCTTTATGCCAAGTATACAAAATATACCAGACAGGTTATAATAAAGGAGTCTTGGAGAGACAGTTGGTATTATTGGATGTAATAGATATTAGAAGAACGGACGGGAACCCTGTGCTGCTGCATGGGGTTTTCTATATTAGGAGGTTGGTTATGAATACACCAATACATGTTAGAGCTGCATTTTCAGTCGCCGGAGAAATTAGACCTCAGTATGTGCAGTTGGATGGTACAGCGTATAAGATTCATGAAATAGAATATAGCAAAGAGGAAATCTATGTTGGTATATCCACTGTGCTGTTTTGTTGCTATATAGAGCGGAATGGCCAGCCGGAGGATTAAGATTAGGTTCCATCGTAATACAACACAATGGGTATTGATTGGATAGCCTAGATTTTATGACAATGGCTTACTTTATGTGTTAAATTTATGTTATATATGTAATTTATTGTAGAATACTGTTCCTATTGATGGTATAATGGAAAATAATTCAATTATAGCAAAGGAGGATTTTATGAACGAATTACAACTTCAATTTCAGCCTCAAGGTGGTTTCGTTGACAGACTTGCTGATAATGATGTCATATCTCAGCGTATAACGGACGGATACATAAATGCTACCGCGATGTGCCAATCGTCAGGAAAACTAATAGCTGATTACGGAAGACTAGCTACAACTAATGCTTTTTTGCAAGAGTTATCTTTCGATATGGGAATTCCCATATCGGAATTGGTGCAAACGGTAAAGGGTGGTGATAGGCGATTGCAAGGCACTTGGGTTCATCCTCAAGTTGCTCTCCATCTTGCCCAATGGCTTTCTCCAAAATTCGCTGTATTGGTGACAAAATGGGTATTCGAATGGATGTCAGGCAATATGCAGCAGCCACAATTGCCTTACCACCTAAAGCGGTATCTTGTAAATATGCCAAATGTGCCGTATGGATATTTCTCTATGTTGAACGAAGTTACATTGTCTCTAATTGGACCACTTGAGGCTCTGGGGTATACGGTTGCTTCTGGGCTGGTTCCTGATATATCGCTCGGAAAGACATTTTCGAAACATTTGCGAGACTTAGGATATCCAGTAGATAGTTATCCTAAATATCCACATAAATACGAAGATGGAAGAATAGTTAATGCTAGAGCATACCCGAATGTTCTGATTGGAGAATTACGCCGTTTCTTTGTAGAAGAATGGTTACGAGAAAGATCTCATGCTTATTTCGCAGAAAGAGATCCACTGGCATTACCATATCTCAATCAATTCTTATCTCTACCGAACTATCGCGAAGTTATGGGATATGTCGAAATACGATCAGAAGCAAATCTTACACTTAGCTAATATAGCAAACACCCCGGTCGTAAATGACAGGGGTGTTTTTATGTCTCTGACCTCGTATTTAAGCCAGAGAGCCTTTATATTGTTGTGGTCAAGCTAATTTACCAAGTAATGCCTTTAAAGCCGTAGAACCGAGAGACCCACTGGTTACATCACTATACTTTCTACTTGATCGGAATGCATTAACAGCCGCTATGGTTCCGTTACCCCATAATCCATCTGCTTTAATCCCTAATGCTGACTGTATGGCCTTGGTTACATAGGTAGTGGTATGCTTAGAATCGAATACCGCGGAGAAATCTCCCTTAACCTGGAAGTGAGGACTATCCGGCGTAGTTGTCCAGTTTGCTCCCGGCTCGAAGCCATATTTCTGCATCGTCTTGATGATAATCTGAGTCTGAGGGTCTTTGGTGTTATAGATAGCTGTCATTTTACCTTTCACCAGCCGTTGAGGAATCACGTCCACGGCTTTACGCTGTATATGTATGCTATCGAGTGTCCAGGTGACCTTACCGGCTTTAGGATTGCTGTAGGCCTTTGCAAATACACTGCCGATACCTTTTGTTGTACACTCTGCTATCGTGCGTCCCTGGCAATATAAATAATGCTGCCTGTCTAAAGGCCTGTATGTCTCCGTTACAAGAGGATTAACCCCTTGCTTGCGGATATCAGCCAAAGCCAGCTCCAACATGATCCGAACTAATATATTTAATTCTGTTGCATCTCTGCAGCTTACCGTAACATTGCTCATTTAGTTTCCTCCTCCGCCTTACTCTTCAGCACATCAATGGCATTCTTTAATATCTTAGGATAATCAATCCCCATTAATCCTCCATTCTCTAAAATAGATACTGCTTCGTTCGCCGCGAATCCTATAACCACCGTATTACGCACAATCTCAGTACCAGTAAGCTTATCTATCTGAGCAGCTACAAGAACATAGAGCAGGATCATGCATTTCTTACACAATCCCTTGAATCCTGCCCTGCTTTCTAACGCTCCGTTCTCTGTTTTAGTTGATTTCTTAAACACCCCGGCTACAACAAGCCCAGTTATGTAATCAACCGCCATGAAGATAATTAAAGTCTGCAATGCTAAGTCCCACCCCCCAAGCGCCTGCGCTATGATACTGCCAATTAGTCCGAATACTCCGAATATTGCATTATGTTTCATAATCAATCTTTCCTTTCTGTAATAAAAAAGAGCCTATTGGCTCCCGGTTACTATCTTGATTCCATTAATAAAATAAGGAGCCCGAAGGCTCCATGGTTTTAAAGTTATTTAGTTCGCAATTTAAACCAATCGTGTACTAATATTGACTTAGTAAAGCGCTTGCTATTATTTCTGATATTCGCACCTTACCGTTTTCGTTATGATGTGTTCCATCTGCGGTGTCAATATAATAAAGTCTGTTATATCGATTAATTCCTAGTTCATTATAAAGGTCCAGTGCAGGAATCTTAAATTCCTTGGAGATAATTTTTGCCTCATCAACAAATTTATCAAGAGTATCTTTCTGTTCATTGAAATACAGCGAATCGCTATCCTTATCATATTTACCATCTACATCCCAAAAGCGATATGTCGGCGTTAATATCAATATTTTAAGATGTGGGTACGCACCCATAATGGTTTTCAATGAGTGTCTTAATGCACCTGCGTAAGTATTAACATCCTCGTAATCAGACGAATTTTCTAATGCTTTCCCAGCCGTGTAGTCATTAGTACCATACCCTATTGTTATGTAGTCTACATCGTTAAAATCTATCGACTTTATTAATTCTAATGTGTTTTTAAAGTCCAGTGGCATTCCGTTAACATTTCCCTTTTCCATTTCGGTTATCGCTTCATTTTGCAATGTAAAATCATTTGTGACAATTGCATCCGCTATATTATACATGCTAAAAGCATCCCAATACTTATCATGAATAGACATTCTACAACCACCAAACGCAACTCCATATACATTTGCTTCGGTTAACTCTTGGATGTTTTGTGGTATTGTTTTACCTTCCGTCATGGGATAGTATATACTATCTCCGAACATTACTATAGTTTTCCCGGTGAGTTTTGTTTGATCCGGTGATGCTTCCGTTTTTGATTCCACCTCTAAAACTTCTACTTTTTGATACAATTTGTTAAAATGTTCGCTTATTCGAAAAAATCGATAAACTTCCCAGCATGTTATGCCTATTACGGCTATAATAGTTATCCACAGCAAAAACTCTTTTACTTTCATTTGTGCGCACCTCATTGTCAATTATAGACAATGGTCGTCAAAAGTCAAGAATAATTTGAACTGATTATTTTATCTTAACAGCATTAAGCACAACACTATTTAAGTTTAAGTTGGATCCAGAAGTTTGTGTACCAACAAGATATATAGTAGTTGTTGATGACAACTCTACTATAGCAGTATTTGTCATAAACTCAACTCCCTTTACTTGACTGGCACTACCTTGAGTGATTGTAATGTACCTGTCATCTGATCCAGGAGTATCCCAACGTATGGATCCAGTTACTACATACGTGCCAGACGGAAGACTTAAAGACGCCACGTTAGTATTTGCTCCACTTGATACTGAAGTTACAAGTTTAGTAGTTGTTGAATAAATTGTCCCAAGGTTACTTGTCGATATTTTTTCCCATGCATTCCAGATAGAAGAACCATAATTCCATGTTCTTTTGTAGACGCTATTTACTTCCCTTGGTTCAAATAGTTGGTATGAGTACAAATCATTTGCTAACCCTCTGATAGTTCTTAACCTTCCGCTTGCCCCCTCTGGAAAATTAATTATATCAGTATATGTACCGTAAGTCTCAATGATTGTTTCTTTACCATTAACAAAATCAGTTATTGGTGTGGTGGATTGCAAATAAGGAAAAGAGTTTCCATGTATTGCGATAATCGGATTAGACAATGAACCGTTTTCCCAATTAGTAACACCATTTGTAAATCCTAAACGCTGTTGTATAGATTTCCACACGGCATCATAGCCTTCATCATTGGGATGCGAACCATCTTTCTCGATAAGCGTTCTTATACTGCCAGTTTTTTCAGCGTAGTCTAAAAGATGTCTGTAGTGGCTGATATGTATATACTGGCTTTCTTGGCAAACCTCAGTAATAACTCTGTCAACTTCTTTCATTCCGAAATGATATGTACCTGTGTCGTTATCATTTAAAGTCGGAGGGGCAGTCATAACAATCATTAGATTGCACTTAGCCTTTACGTAATTTAAAAATGATATGAGATTTGTTTTAAACTCTGCCGGAGTAGCGCAATCCCATCTGTCGTTAGTTCCAAGCATAACAAATACAACATCTTCTATTTCTGACACCCAATATGCTTTATTTGTGTTTGCCCATTTTGCCGACTTTCCACCAATACCAGCATTAGTAAATTGAACAGATGAATAATCGTCTGCGATAAATGTTTTAAATTTTTGCGCCCATCCGTTGTTGGTTTGGTTTGGTTCATAAAAGATGTTTCCAGCACCATCATTAAATATGACGGGATTCGATGTAGAAGGGGAAGCATAACTTCTTGTGCCATTACCATCAGTTATACTATCTCCGATAAGTTTTATTTTTGTAACCTGTCCATCCATTAGACGAGTGATAAATTTACTATTAATATTGTTCAATGTTGAATCCAACTGCGAACTAACTTCAATAACCGAAGAAACCAAATCTGAATTTGGCGTTGGTAATTGCGAACGATCTCCGATTGCATCATTAAATTCTGATTTATCTAACTTACCAGATTGCAAAGCTGAAATATTATTCAAAATATTAGTCAATTCACTTGGATTATTATTTAAATCACCAATACACTGCAATAATGCAGCATATGCATCCGGCGTGCTGTCAAGGAGTGCTTGTACATCTTCTGCGGTTGTTAACTTCTTCGTATTCCCGGCGGAATAACAAAAATACAACTCTCCTGCATCAAGCACCAACCCCAACTCCCCCGGAACTAATTTGTTTGGGTCAAAATCAATCTGATTCCCTTTCCTTATCGTAACCGCCATTCTATCAACTCCTTATGTATGACTTAATATTAATTTGCGCCGATACTCGCTTTAAAACTGCCGTTCTGATTTCTATTGTATGCCACCCAACGGTTGTGACGTATGATGTCAAGTCAATAACCCCTTGCAAATCAGTTGACACTGCAGCTAGAAATCCGTCGACATATATATCAATAACATTGTTTGTAATATCTGTTTCCTGCACACCAAAGTTTAGCGTATGAGTATGGTCGGGTGTTGTTACTCCGTGCGTATGGCTTGGAACGCTTACGGAGTGGCTGTGGGAAGGGATATTAACAGGATGTGAATGTTCTACCGTAGTTGCATATGTATGCGAGTGGCTCATAGTTGTGCTTGATGCTCCCGAAGTTGTTCCGCCTATATTGATGGGAACAGAAAGAACGGAGATGCCTACCGCTTCGCTACTACTTGTAGTTGTAGATCCACCACCACTTGAAGCTGTTGTCGTGGAACCTCCACCGCTTGATGCTGTAGTCGAATAAGTCCTAAATTTCTGCTGAGTAAATTTCAGCAATACTTTTGTAATCTTAGATACCGTATCGTCTATATTAAATGGCATTGTCAAAGGGAATCCATTTTGAATATTATCGGTAAAGCTGATATTATCCGTATTGGCCACACCAAAGGCCATGTCTATTAGTGTGGCTCCATCATCAGAATATATTTTACCGGTTCTAACGATATCCGCAGATATCTTTCTAGCTGTTAATGTATTGTAAAGCGCATTACCTTGTTTATCAGTTCCACTCACAGTCACCCATACTCCAAGAACTTTGTTTTGCTCAAGCATTCCTTCGGATGTAGTAAACCACCTAACAGTAGATTCTTCCATGGTTGGTTTATCATGCATGTAATAAATCTTACCACCACTTCCGTCATCTGCTTCACTTTTAAATAATCCATATCCGCCTGCAATCAATGATGTAAGCTGTTGTACTGCTATGTCATATGATGTTAGCTGCTTTTCCGTATTCTTTCTTGCTTCAATAATTACCTTTGCATCATCGGAATATCTTGTGGAAGAGTTTCTTGACGCTGATTCTGCATCACATGTGATTTTATCAGACTGTCCAATACTGAAGCTTACGCTTGATAGTAATATTTGATATGTATTTTGCTTGCGATCAGTAAGATATGCTACGTCACCGGCTTCTCTTGATGGATCTGATACGGAAGAAAATGAACACGGTCTGAATCTCATACCTACGATCTTAGCACCCACAAAATTTGCCACTGCATTAGCGTCAGATTGGCTCTGAATCAGTTTATTTCCTTTGATACTTATTACGTATCCAGTTTCCCCGAATAGTACCGTATTTGCCTCTTCCGTGCTGTCGGAAACTTGTATGCCTGTTATTACAACATCGTCCGTGGAAAGAGAAAGGTTATTCGTAAGCGAGTAAATATGATGATACCTATTTTGTAATTCAAAGTTTCCACCATCCAAGTAATCGCCATCATTGAATGCAAATGTTCCACCATTTACATCATCACCACTCGAATAGGGTGTATCACTATCGAAATATCCTCCGTTGGCATTAGATTCAGACTCAAACGGTTCATAGTCATACCACTTTAATTCCAGCGCGCCGGAAGTATTACACCTTGCATAATTACCGCTTATTTGAGCAATCCATACTATTATATCCCTACAAGTTGTAGCGCCATCTTCCGGCCTTTCATTTATCACATAACTGTAATTATCAAAGGTTAAAGTTGCCAATATAACTCCACAATGAGTACAGATCGTATCTAATAAATCTTGTGCAGTACATGGGAAAGTTTGAACAATATCCGAAAACGGAGTATCAAACTTATTCATGTTATCTAGAGCGGTCAAAGTAATAATTGAGCTTTTTACTCTTGGATCATCTGCTGTAAACACTCCCTTTGGTATAGGCTCAATCGATGATGATAATTGCAGCCCTGTTGACGGTTTTATAACAGCTCCAGTAAAGTCATATTTCGAAAATTCATCATAGATGTTATTGATAATTAATGTATGCTTGTTAATGATTGCAGCCCCGATGGTAAAAGTTCCACTTTGGCTGGTTGCATCATCAATTTTCAATCCCATAATCTTAGAATTGTCTAACTCTAGTATGGTGCCGTCAGCAAGAGTGATTTCGGCGTTAGCATATAACTTCCTATCATCACCACCTATGTATTGCTTGTATTCGTTTGAAGTGTTTATCATGCTACACCTACTTTTCTATGAAGTTGAAAGCAAGGCTACTAAATATCTTGTTCCCTACTCTCCATGAATATGTTTGTGCTGTTGGATCCCCAATGTAAAAGGTTCTTGTCTGTACGGTATTTGTTAATGCATCATCATACTTAACGGTCATGAACCTCTTCTGGTTTACCAGTTGAAGTATCGCTGCAGCTTCTACATTATCCAGCCCGTTCCAGGCTACATTATCAAGCTTTCTCTTAGTTGTGACCGGGTCAATATGCATTTCTCCATCAAGGGTTCTACCACTATCCTCCACAGATATGTAATTAAGACCCCATGTACAGGAGGACGGGGTCTTAACCGGTGTATTATTTATTTCATATATCACTTTTCATCCTCCTATACAAATTCAAATGGTTGGTTGATCCTGCGGCCTAGACTTTGCATACCCCTTAATACGGCTCTTGCAAGTTCTTCTTCACCTACTTGTAAAATGACATCACCGGTATTCCCTCTTTGTGATCCCAGTACCGCTCCAACGGCATTAGCAACACCAATACTTACAGATTCCACAATTTGGTCTTGGTTTACTACTGCTGATGAACCACCGATTCTACCAACTAGCTCGGGTCCCGATTCGTTGGCAATAAACATTTCTCCAGTAGAAGGGAATCCACCGTCTTTATAAAATGAAAGGTTTAATTTAGGGAATCCAGAGAAGCCCAAGGCCTGCCCTAACTTACCCAGCAAACCACTTGTATCATAACTTACATCAAGCTTAATCTTAGGCAATGATAGTGATTTAAAGCCGTTAATAAAGTTCTTGATTAGCTCTACACCTGATTTATAAATATCTTGTGCGGTTGTGGCTATATTAACGGCAAACTTTACTGTTTTTCCGACGAATTTACTTGCAAGCGAAGTATATTTATTCTTTATTTCTTCCGAGGTTTGTGTTATAGATACTAGGAATTTCACTGTTTTACCAACAAACTCTCCTGCAAGCTTAGCATATTTAGTTCTTATTTCTTCTGCTGTGGTCGCAATATCAACTGCAAATTTAACTGTTTTACCGAAGAAAGCCCCGGATAATTCACTAAACTTTTTCTTTACTTCTTCAAGTGATGTACCGAATACTATATCAAATGCAACACTAATGCCCTTAAGGCTGTTTTTGAAGTTCTTCCAATCATTCGGGAAGTTGTCAATAAAATCACTCAAGAATGAAAACCCGGTAAAATCAAGAGAAATAGATGCGATCTCTTTGATGTAATCTAGTGCAGATGACCAATTGGGTTTGTCAATAAAATCTCCCAAATTCCCGAAAGCATCACCTATGTTTTCGAATAAGTCACCTATGTTTGTTAGCTTAGACTTCTGTATTTCTATAAGAAAATCGGTTATTGACGTTAGCCCTTTATTATTCTTGAATTTATCAGCAGCCTTATTAACGGCCTCTATTGCGCTTCCAAGTGCCTCAAGGAAATCTACAACAACCTCGTTTACTGTTGTTTCTAGCAAAGGATTTAGTACATTTTCATAAAACCAGAGTAACCCCTCACCTACGTTTATTGCAAAAGGCGAAAGAGCTTTCCATAGTTTATCAAGAGCTTCATTTAGTGCTTTAAAATCAATTTTAGATAAGATATCATTTGTTATTCGGCAGAACTCCGGGAATCCAACTCCAAGTGTCCACTTACCAACCGGCACTAGGAAGTCTTTATAGAAATCACCTAATGCAGTCCATACGAAATTACCCAGCTTAGAAAGTCCGTTATCCCATAGTTCTTTCAATGCTTTAGTTGTCGGCTGAATGGCTGTAAGCATATCTTCAATTGCTCTCGAAAATCCTTTGGTTTTTGATTCCTCAGAACTGGCTCCACTACTTGACCCACTATTTCCGGTTCCACCTGATCCGCTTGAACCTGATCCGCTAGAACTATTAACTATGTTCAATTCATCAAAACTCATAGCGGATTTCTTTGCTGCTTTACCTGCGGCTTCTGTAGCACCTGCGAGGTCATTCATAGATTCTGTTTGGGTATTGGTTCCCTTGGTGTATGTAGTAATGTCTTGGCCAAACAACAGCCCCATGAACTGTGCGAATGTATTTGTTACGCTTTCTACTTTACTTGCAAGGCTATTTAGCGCCGGGAGAACAGCGTTGTATATCGGCAATACTATATTCCCTAGATTCAATTGAATGTTTTTAAGGGTAGCAATAAAGAATTGCTGCCTTGTTGCTGTAGTATCTGCAAGTGTATCACCATATTTCTTAGTGGCTTGTTCGAGTACTGACATTATACGTATCTGCTGTTGCTCGTAATAAGAAAGCTGATCCCATGTTCTGCCATTAGCCATCTTTTTAAAGGCATCGGTGGATTTTAACATAGCAACTTGCGCGTATATACCCACATCCTCAATAGCTTCTGTATTACCTAATAATCCTGATCTGATTCTCTCAGAAACATCCTCAACTGTACGGCCTGTTTTGCTTGCAATAATTGCAGAAGCCTTTAAAAGCTGTTCGGTGTATTTCTCGGTCTCTGCGGTATCTTTAGTAAATCCGCTTATTAAATTACTGTATGTAGCTCCATACTTAAAGGCTTCTGACCTTGCCATGCCAAAAGCTTTCGCTTGAGTCTGCGCCCAGTTATTAAATATTTCCGCGCTTCCGCCCATTGTTCTGCCTATATTGTCAATAGAACTTTGCACGGACATGGCCGCTTGCGTACTATCTTTAATAAGCTTGCCAACTGCTATTGTTGCTAATGCGTTTTTTACTAGATTCATTGATTTGGATATAGAGCTTTGAAATCCAGTGAATTGAGTCTGTGTTTTCGTTAAAGCTTTTGTAAGATTGCTAAAATCCGCACCGCCACGAACTATAAAATTACTGCCCGACATTATTGTTCACCGCCCCTCCGAACATGGCATTCAATGCTTTTATCTGGTTAAGCATCTGTTCATCTGTCATTTCTTTTTGTTTTGGCTTATTAGTCTTTAAAACCTTATCGAGATTAGGCATTTTCTTTGCCCTCTGCCAATTAGCCGTTAACCATGCCTGTGTTATTGCTAACTCATAATAATTCTTAAGCTTAACTTGATATTCTTCGGCTTCCAACATCTTGACTTCTTTGTAGGCTTGAACCCTTATGCTTAATTGTCTGGGTGTCATATACTCGTATTCATTTATTGAAATCCCTAACATAAAAGCAGTTTTAAGGGACTGCTCCCAATCCCAAGGAATTACTTCTTTGGTTTCTTTACAGTCCCTTGATTGTTTTTTTCTTCGTCACCGCCACCCATACTTGATTCCATTGCTGCGCTCAATGCATCTGTTATTTCTGAGAAAGGCACCAAATCCAGTAATTCTTCCATGTCATCTAATTTCAGATCTTCTTTATTTCTGCAAGCATCGGTAAGTAATCCGCAGTACATAACTTTTTCGATATCTTCCATGGTGGCTGTCTGTAAAAGAGCGCCGATTGTATTCATTGTTGCACCTGTCATTGCACAAAGTGTTTTTAAAGCTTTATGCCCAAACCAAACCATTCTTGGTCTGTCTAAATTTAAAATTACTACATCATTTTTATCTGCCATTTATATTCCTCCATAAATTAAAAGGGACAGGCATTTAGCCCATCCCTAATTGATTGATTAAGATACTTTTACAACTACTACTTCGTACATCTTTTGTGTCTTGCCATCTTCATTCGCAAGAATGGTTAATTTTTTAGAACCAATCAACATTGGGATAGCGGCTGAAGCTGCCCCGCTTGTCAGATCCTGCGAATACTCACCGTTGATAAATAATTTTAACGTCTGACCGGCTGCTGTTGCCGTAACCGTAACAGAAGTTGCTGTGACACCGCTGAACGCATACAGATATGTACCGTTTGCAAATGTTGGTGTAAGTGCTCCGCCAGTTCCTGTTAAAGCCAATCCGGTTAATCCGGAGCTTAAGCTAAAATTAAGTGTAGGTTTTCCGCTTACTTTAATTGTAACCTCAAACGATACCATGTCCTCTAACTCTGCCCCGGTGGAGAATCCAGTAACAACGCCATTAAAATTCCATGATGCTCCCATTTGTGACGGAAAAAGAATTGAAAACGGAATAGCTCCGCCTGCTTCAAATGCATTGTACAATGCTACCTGTCCAGTTGTATCAGACGGATCAAAGAAACCGGATGCAGTTACCTCTCCACCATCTTTAAATCCTCCGGTAAATTCTCTATATCCTCCCGTACTTGAAAGGGTTGTTTTATCAATTGTATCCGCTGTTAGCGCAATACCGTTTACCGAAGTCAACCCGGCAATTGCTGCAGTATTAATTAAAAGCTTCGTTCCTAGTGCTCTTTCTGGCATTCAAATACCACCTTTCTTAAATATAAATAGTGAAATCAATGATTCCTCGGTTAACCTTTAATTCTGGCTCCCAAACCTCACTGATATTGTTAATAGTTAAATCCTCAACATAAATACTGCCGCCCTCACCTATATATGATCCAGACAAAGACAGCAGCAATGTTTCTACTTTATCTCTTAATGCGATCATGTCCCCGTACTTAGCAGACATGGTGCTAAACATATAACTTAATGCTTGCTTATTAGTGTATCCTGCGAGAGTTTTAACCTTATTGGTTGTAATCCTTGCGTAAACAAGATAAGGTTTTGTATAGCCTTCTGGTGCGTTTGTTGGGTATATGGAATTCGCAAGCTCAGGAATGTGTTGTATTAGTTCGTACCGTAGTTCTTTTTCCATCACCTCAACCTCGCTTTCTTGATCTCTGCATCTATTTTGGTTTTCATTGTATCAATCATCACTCTGGATATTTTTATTGTGTTTTCGGTAAGGCTGTCATGTATAAATCGATATCCCGGTATGTATCTTCCGTTCTTTGCGAAGAATCCGTATTCCTGAGATACTGGGTAATATCCTATGACTTTCCCTTCTTTGTTCTTCTTCTGGAATACGTCGTTCATCTTGTCGTCAAATACAACTCTGTATACCTTTTTGCCTTTATACCTTGATCGTTCACCTTTTAATACAATACCTTTCTTTAACTGGCCTGTATCATATGGTGCGCTTGCCTTGGATTCCTTTAAAACGATATTCATACCCTTTCTAGCGGATGCTGCTACATGCTTCTGAGGTATCTTGCCAAGCTTTTCAAGGTCTTTTTTAAGCTTGTTCATTCCTTCAACCTTAAACGTAGCTTTCATTACTGCACCGCCTTGCAATAGATTAATAATTGAGCATGTTCATCATCTACATCGATAGGCACCCCAACAATTTCATAAATATCGCTACCGTGTTGCACTCTCATATACTTTGTGATGCCTTTCGTGTACCGGCATGTAAATTTAACCTCTATTTTTGTATCCGAGGTCTGGGCTGCGTAAAAGTCAGTACCAATTAAGTCGAATTTCTTTGCCCATGCACTTTTAAATAAATTCCATACATCGATAGGATCACCGTAATCATCCTGACCCGGTACCTTTTCAAGGAATGATATTCTGCTTGAAAGTTCTCCTGGATTAAAATGTTTTTTCATAAAGACCTCCTAAAGCAGATTGATGCAGTGCATACCAAGGATTGTATCAACCACCTTGTTTAGATTACTTTTATCAACATATAAGCTACGGTTATCGTACATATCCTGACACAAAACCATCACGACAATATAAAAATCCTCGTAGTTGTCAAGGGTTATTACTGTTGTGTCGGTAGATGTAATAGGTATTCCGGTATACGATGATATAAAATTCTTTGCTGCCGTTAAAATTGGAGTTATATCAGTAGTCGAATATTCTCCTGCTTCTAGTTTTAGATAACCGGCTACATTAGTTGCTGTTATCTCGCTTACCTTCATATACTCTTCCGCCTTTCTTACAACCGGGGCTGAATTTTATCAACCCCAGTTCTCTAATACTAGACAGACATTACAAGGGTTGCCACTTTTTGGTTATCAGTTACTTTAGAGTCAAACTCAAACCATGCTACGATACCAAGGGCATGCTGTGTAACATATTTCTCGGTTAATACCTGGATCTCAATGTTTTCTCTCATGTTAACTGATAAGCCCGTGTAGTCCCCGTAAAGTACTGCTTTAGCTGCAGAAGCAATAACGGGCATGTTGTCAGAGATATAAACCGGCTTTCCAAGTAATCTGTAAGGGAATTCCCCTGTAATGTCATCCTGTAATAGATATCTACCTGTGCTGTCTTTAAGCTTTTTAATAGCTACAAAAGTATTTGGATTCATTGTCCAGCACGCCGCGCCTTGGTATGCCTGTTTAACCTTAGCCTGTAAATCAATTAAGTTATCAGCCGTGATTGCTGAAACAGATCCTGCATTCATTGTATTTGTTGTACTTAATATACCTGTTGCAGCACTGGATCCTGTACCATTTAATAACTGTCCTTCCAGGAAGATTGCGATTTGTTCTGCCATATAGTTGATTACAAAGGCAACAACATCAACAGCCGCATTATTTGCCACGCTCTTACCAATAAGCGTTAATGCACCCGCTAAGTATCCGCCAAGATCAATAGATGTGAATCTACCCGCATCGGCTGTTAACTCAGTAAACTCCGCCTGATAGCCAACAGTTACATCATGTGAAGTATTTGCATATCCCCATACCGGAACCTTTAATGTACCTTTAACATTGTACATGGTAGCTTTAGCGAAGATAGGGCAAAGATCTTTAACTGCTTTGATGATTCGATTTGCGATTGTGGTAGGGATTACCGCTCCATTGTTACCCATGGTTACATTCTGTTCGCCAGCTCTTTCCTCAACGAATGCTCCAGCTTCTTTTTTAATGAAGTTTGCAAAGGCTCTTTCTTCCGCCGCTGCAACCTCCTCCGCTCTGAGTTCTTCTTTTTTATCATCTGAAACAGCATTGAGCTGCATGTCTCTTGTTCTTTCAGCTCTTGCAATGGTATCCTCTAATGCTCTCACCTCTGCCTCAGCCTTATCAAATGCAGCAGTTTCATCCGCTGTCATCTCAGCCCTATCTTCTGTTTCCATCTTAGATAAGATAGCTTTCATTTCTGCAATTTTAGCATTTCTGTTCTCGTATAACTTTTTTAAATTCATGCCTAAATCTCCTTTTCTGCATTAAAATAAGCCGACTACTTGCCGACTTTTAATTTATTGATTCTATTTTGATATTTTAATAAATCTACCTGTTTCTTGGGTGTTCCAACCATGTCCGCGAAGTTTATTTCACAATCATCTGCCCTTGTTTCAATTTCTTCTGGTTCATCGTCAGTACGCATCTCTATGGATGTTGCAGCATATGCCGGATTTTTATGTAACACTATTGTTACATGGTCAAGAGAGAAATCCATAACCTTTCTTAGTGGCAATTCCCCGGCTCTTTCCTCGATTTTATCAAGGATCTTTGTCATTCCGAAAGACCAACCTTTTAACTTGCGCTGTTTGGCTGCTTCTACAACTTCTGGATCTGTGATAATGGTCTTAGCCCTTAAACCAACGCTGTCCTCTCTCAATTCAAGAGTTCCATCACTTGTTTGGGCTAGAACTCTAGATTTGTTATGATCCAGCGTAGCACTTATATTACTTGACTTGTCTATTGCTCTTTGAAATGCTCTAGGTTCAATAACTTCTATCACCTTTTGGCCTTTCGAAGTTATTACAGGCTTGCTTTCCCTCCCTGGCACGTTAACGTATCCCTCAATGTGCACACCATCAGCCCTGATCTCCACTTGCATCTTCTTCACCACCTTTCAATTTTGTCGTATCATTAACTTTATCAGTATTCGGAGTATAAACCTCCCCAGTTTTAGTGTTATAAAGCACTGAATTAAGTCCTACATTGATCCAATCAATCCCGAAAGGCTCTTTATCTTCCATATACCGCGCCTCGTCAATTTTCATGAATCCTCTTTCAATTGCAATGCCATATGCTTCGTAACGCTCTTTTATGCTGCCTTTTAGCATTTCCTTGGTATCAAATGCCCAATAATACTCGTCTTTCTCGGATTCCAACAGGAAGTCACGATTTAGCGCACATTCAGCTACTTTTAACAATGGCATAACACCAAGTTTGAACGCATTTGTATACTCTTTTTCAGTTGCTGTGCCTGTTATAACATTAAGTGGAAATAGGAATATTTTACACACTTCGGTTGAATTTGAGTCTTTATTCTCATTCAACTGCATTTCAACCGATGAATTGGATGCTTCTTGAAACTCTATGCCCTTATTCAATACAACAACATTCTCAGAGTTGTTACTATACAACCTTGCGTATGCCTCTCTTAGTGAGGTCATTGCCGGATCATCTAATTTGTTTTCAGATTTGAGGAATCCTTTTCTGTTTCCGCCTTTTTTAACAAGGTTTTCTTCGAATATCAAAGAATTATAAACTACGCTTAGAAATAATGCATTTTCCTCTACTATACTCGTTCCTCGGCATCCATCTTTTGTGTTCCTAAGTAGTTTTATGAACTCATAAGGCTTGTATGGTTTACCTTGTACCATAATGTCATAGTCTTTAAAAATAGGATCAGTGTTCTTTATTTGAGATATATTGATTTCATCCACATAATGTAGACTTTCGAAACCTCCAAAATCACGTTTTATGTATGCGTATCCACCTTTACCGAGGTAATAATCCGTAATCAATGCTCTCCAAAATTGTACAGAATCCAATGTATCTCCTGGATCATCATTAAGTAGCCTAACGCGCCTATCATTCTTAATTTCTTCGACTTTCCCGTTATTATCCCGGTATAATTTTATTGGCAGCATAGAAACGGTATCTGCAGCAAACTTTATACATCCTTGTACAGAAGGAATGCTGAGTGCTTCAGTCTTTGTTATGGTTGTTTTACCTATCAAAGCTTGGAGCAAAGTACTCTCAAACTCAACCATGCCATCAGCTCTTTCCTCCGGCTCTGCTCTTGCTTTTAAAACATTAGCATTTTGTGTTATGATTCCCAATATATCTCCCCTTTCTAGTACTGTGCCACGAATCCATTATTGCCATGCAATAATTCTTGCTCAATTAAGTATGTTGAATTTATATTGCCAACAACCTGGTCAACCTTACCATCTGACTTCTTTTTGTTGACGTATTTATTTTTGTTAGTATCTTCGGTACATCGTGCATTCTGGTAATTGATTTCTAACATTAGGTTTTCATCATAGAAATATTGCTTATTTAATATTTTTTCTTTGAGCCATTTTGTAGGTGAGTGCAGCACGCTAGAATGTTGCTTTATTTCAACGCATTCATACCCGGCTGCTTCGAACTTCTGAACCGAACTCAATGCGTTCCATCGGTCATACCCAATTTGAACAACCTCTACCCCATAATTTTCTTCTAATTTTAATACATAGTTTTCAACTACAAGATAGTCAATTACCTCATCACCACATTCAATACATTCCCCCTGTTTTATTAATCGATCATAGTCAACTCCTTCTCTTTTGCTTTTTTGTTTCTTTTTGCCTTTAGGAATGAATCCCATTGTTTTAGTGTATAGGATTGCATCGTCTTTATTGGTTCCTTCATACGTTTTCATGTCAACGGATACATTGTCATCTGATATCGATAAATCAAGGCCTATCCATACTTTTCTACCTTTCCACCATTTATCATCTCTAACACGTTTGCATTGTCTTACCTTGGTTATTTCAACATATCCCTCTACACCAAGACCTTTATATTTAATGTTATTGTGCTTGCAAAGGTAATTCTCTCTCTTATTCTCATAATCAATAGCATCATCACGCATTTCTTTGATAGCATCGAATATGTAGTCATGTGCTACAGCTACCGGATTGCTTTGATATATTACTAAATCCTCGGTTTGCCATTGGTCATTACTCATAAATTCATCGTCTGGCTCATAAAGCAAGGAGAATCTTCTTTTGCTATCTCTTACCCCATCCAATGTCTTTTTTGAAATATCTATTTCATCTATCATAGCATTATTATCATTTGGGTATTGTGTGCTTATAATAATGCCAAGCTTATTAAAAAGGGTGATTTGTGACGATCTCATGGCTTCAATTGGGTAACTGTCCATTGCACCGGCTTCATCTGCCAGGAATGCATTGGCGAGCTTACCGTCCATCTTATCCTCTGAATAAGCCAATGGAATATATTCACTATCTGTCAGCAAGCACCGTATTTCACTTCGCATAACCTTGAACACATCATCTTCAACCAACATAGGACTTGATTTAATTATCTTTTTAATAGCTATCTTTAATTCGCTTGATAGCTTGAGATCAGGAGCCACAGAGAAGAATCGACTAAACTGCGGATCAGTTAGCATTAACAATATAAAAATAACCGCAGCATAGAAAGTCTTAAAATTCTTACGACTTATTTCTAGCAATACGGTTATATAATACCTAATGTCTCTATTTTCTTTGTTCTTTAATTTAGTGCATAGTGTTGCTACAATTAGCAACCATGCATAATCCTCCATACCATCATCCATCGGACAGAGTAAATCAGGATGCACCATTATCTTTAACAGCTTACTTATCTTGATGTATGTGGCTTCATCTATATAAGCCTCTTCATCAATCCCATCAACTATATCAACCCATGATTTTGCTTGCTTCTTTACGTATTTTGGAGCTTTTCTATTACCAGGTTCTATGCACCATTTAGCATATAAATAAGCTTTACTTTCACTAACCATTCTTTAAAATGTCAGCCAGCGATTGTCCTTTTGGCGCGTCTTTCTTTGGTATAGATCGTAAAGCTGCAGCAATTGTCATGATGTTCTCTTTTTCTATATCAAGAAGCATTTTTCTTTTAGATTGTACCTGTGAGTCGCAACACAATAAACTATTCATAAGATCCGCATGTGCTCTTGCATATGATCTTACCAATTGCGCTCTTTCTTTTTCTGGCGTGTTGTCTATTTCACTATTAAAGTTTTCATCCAGCTTTAACATTATCTGATAACTGGCTTCTCTTTTTTCTTCGAGATCAAAACATTCAGCTACCATTGTGCAGTATCTATTTATAATTACCTCATAAATAGCATCATTTTTATTTATTTTTTCGAGTAATTTACTGATCCTTAAGAACTCTTTGTGAGCTATTGGATTATTTTTTACTTCGGAGCGTTCTTTCAATGCTGCTCCGGTAGCCAAGGCTTCTTCTCCTTGTTTTCTAAGCTTCTTCTGCGATTTTGTTAAGTGTGCTTTCCCGTTTCCATCGATCACCGATAACGGCATACTAGGTCTAGACATCGTCAAACCTCCTTTCAAAAGTTATTTAAGGAATATTTTATGCACGGATATCCACAGTTGGTGTATTAAAGCTTCAAAAATTCAACCTCAACACCCCGGGGGGGGCTATTTATGCAGTATATTTAGTACAAAGCCGTGATATTTCACGCCTTATACATGATATGCATTATTTTTTGCATAATGTTTCATCTAATGGCATATCATATACCGTCTCTATGCTTATGTTCTTGATATTACCATCAGCATCAATCAGCACTCTGTTATCCATCTTTATACATTCCTCTATCTCATTCATTACCTTGGTTGCTTGAGTCCTGTCTGAATACCATCCAAGTGTAATGTCTCTATCACGTCTTGATATCTCTGATATTCGTGTTCTGGTACCAGGTCTATTCCATCCTTCTAGTATTACATTCTTGCACTGTATTAAGCTGGTACCATCTTGACTTCTAACTATCATTGCTTAGCCTCCTGTTCAGCTATTATTTTAAGTACTACATCCATTGGTATCTCTCCGCTCTCCATCATCTCATGATGGTTATCGCATGATGTGATTAAGTTGTCATTGTCCAATCTCTTTTCAAAGTCTTCATCCAATGGTATAGCATGGTGTACTGATTGATTATCATATGTGTACTGCTGCGTTGTACCATATAGATTCCTAATGCATATCTGACATAGATATTTGTCTCTTTCCCTTATATCTTCCCTCTTACGTCTCCATGCACCGGATGATCTGAACTTGTCTATCTCTCTATCCGTTTTATACCTGCGCTGCCTGTTGTTAATAGCGGTTTGCTTCTGTTGGCAGATATGCTTACTATCATGTATTCTATTGCAGTATGTGCATGACTTTAACATATCCCTCCATTTCTTTATCATCCAGCCTCCCTCCTGACCAATTACACGGACGATACATTACCCGGCTTACGCCACACCACTGTGTTGGATGAGGATTTACACACCTCACATGATTATGCAGGCTACATAATCTAACGACTGCCATTTGTCCAGCTTCTCACCCGCCTGTTTTCGTATAGCGTCTACTTATTCCGCCACCAACACATAATAATTTATTGCAATATAAAAGGCACCGTTACGAGATCAATGCCTCCGGTGCCTTGCCTCCGCTCTTGGAGGTCTTTAAATGTATTTTATCGCCTATGGCTTATACTTTGCTGAGGATGCTTTAAGTGGATAATCTATAAAGCATCCCGATATTAGGAATAACACAGTTGCCGCCCATTAGATGCTATTCTATGTAAGGCGGCTAATGGATACTAAGGGATTCGAACCCCTGATTTCGGAGTTATGAGCTCCGCGCTCTAACCAGGCTGAACTAAGTATCCATGTATGCCATGTTTTGGAGGTTAGGCACATGGCAGCCTATGTATGTAAGGTTATGAAAAAGAATTGTTATATCTGTTATATTACATCTATCCATGCTATTACTATAGCACACTTCAAGCGGACATGTCGGACAAATATAATTAAAATAAAAAACTACTAACCAATATTAGCTAGTAGTCTTTATCATTTAACAAAAATCTATGTTAGTTATTTTAACTTCTGCATCAACAATCTTACTCATATCTTCATCATGATTCTCAGAATATGCATCCAGATTATTTATTAAATCAACGATGCTATTATCTAAAAATTCGAATACATAATTAATATAAATATCGCCTGTGCTTCCCCATTCATCCCCGTCATGGGTTAAGAGATAAGAATACGATTCGGTAGGCTCTTCGCCATTTCCATCCCATACATCACTTAACTTAACTATATCACCAACCTCAAGATCTGGTAAAGATTTGTGAAACCCGGTTGCCTCATTAATCTCAATCGCTCTTTTTAATACTTCCTTTGCATTCATCATGATAATTCCCTCCAATTTTTCTAATAATAATTTTTCAACATACACAGGACATTTTCTCGTTTCAGCCTCCCAATTTTCTATTGTCCTTTTTGGGATTTCGAACTTATCTGACATTGCTTGCTGAGTAAGTCCGGCTTTAATTCTTGCATCTTTTAATTTCATTTGTTCGTTCTCCTATCACTCATTGAGTGGTTTCTTTATATTTATATAATATCACTCATTGAGTGGTATGTCAATAGTTATTTAGAAAATTTTTCAGTTGTTTTCTACTAGCTAATATTCAGTTTTCAATGTACGGTTATCTTTGCCTGCATGAACCTTTCAAATTCCTTTCTTACACTTTCATCGGTTGTCCTTTTACCTCCAATATGCATAGCCACCTGAGGCCATGTCATATCATCGATATATTTGTATCTTATAATGCGCCGAATTCTGCTGTCCTCTATGGACTGTATGTATTCTTCTACCGCGTTTACGATCTGTAATATGTCTGATTCAGCGGCTTCTAATTGATCCTTATTAAGATAGAGCTTTGTTTTCTTCTTGCTGTATTCCGGATAAGGGAACCCACGTATCATGAAATGCTGGGTTCCGCCCATCCCACCGGTTACAGAGTCAGAGACACACTTTTCATCCTCAATGCGGTTTATATCGCTCTCAAGGCGTTCTATGCGTTTCTTGAGGTCTTTGGCTTCTTCCCTTAAGTCTATATACTGCGATAATATATCCTTGGTCAATCAATCCCCTCCTATCTTCTTGTGCTCCCTGAGTTTACTGCTATCTATAAACTTCTGAGCCATTGCAGCCACCTGAATCGCTTCTACTGCCAAATTTACAGCGTAGTTTTTTATTCTTCCTGCGTTTTCTTCCGGCAAGCCGTTTGCCTTTATCATTCGCCACATTCCAATTAGGTGCGCTTCTATAAGTTCTATTTCGTCTTTGCATTCTTCTAATTCTTCAAGCATTACCGAATATCCCTCATGATCTGATGCAAACATAGGAAACATTTTATTTGCTGTCAGAAGCTCTTTTTCTACTAACTCACTTATTTCTTTCTCTACTGCGTTCATGTATCCTCCTTGATCTTGTATTTAGCCCTGAGAGCTATTGTAATTTGGTTTTAGTATTAATCCTTGACTTTGTCTTTCTTTGTGCCTATTTCGCCAATTGATTTTATAATTTCATCCTTTATTTCTTGTAGGCAAAACATAATTTTAATAAACCCCAATATGATCACTCCACAAATGGCAAGCCATGGTTCACCAACTAGATATCCATATAATACTTGTATTATTGCAAAGAAGATGAATAGTAATATATTTAACTTCATTCCGCTGCACCGCCTTTCAGTGCCTTTTCGGCTGCTTCTCTGTCTAGAAATACTGTCTTGCCAATATCGTCAGGTCTAAAATACGTACTGTCAATGCAGAACCATATACCGCGATAATCTTTTCCAATTTTTATTGTTTTGGCTTTATATTCTGTAATATCTGGAGAACACCGATTTTCTACAAATTCATAAATATCGTAAATCGTATCACCAACCTTACATGGCAGTTTAATATATATGCCTTGTGATTCTAATATCTTCATTTCCCCTAACCATGCCATAGCCTTAATAGCTTCTGCTTTCCAATGATTGCGATCAGCAATAGCCATTTCAGTATCCATTTGTAGTCCTATAATTTCTTCCGGCTCTAACCCGGTATCCTCATAAGCAGATAATTTATTAAGTTTAGTTCACATTGACTTCGTAAACATTTGATACCGTATACCAATTTGACTCAACCTTTGCTCTTTCGTGGAAAGCATCAATAACCTTACTTATTTGTTCCTCCAACCACTCCAAATCCTCTTTTTTGACATCATCATATAAATCATCTTCATATTCCCCTCCTGCTTCATCGGAATATTGCTGTTGTAGCTTCTCAAGAATATCATCGGAATCTATATAATTGGGGAGTGATAATAAAGTGCATTCCCCTACTTCTACCATTGGAATTCCGCATTCCTTACCGTACTCAATAGCTTCCTTTTCGGCTTCTTCCTTTGTATCGAATAAACCGCGATTCCAATATTCATCGTGCGGTCTGTTGTATGACCACTTACCTTCTTGTAAGTCCATGGTACCTTCTTTCTGCTCTAAAGAGCTTAAATTATTAGTTTACAATTCCTAGTTTTTCTACCATAATTTACATGTATCAATTCGCCTTACCATGTATTACCATTATTGTATAGGTCTTATCCACCTATACTAAATAACTGTCCTTGCGGTTTGGCGATTGTTGGGGCAGTTATTTTATTTGATTTCTAACAGCTCCGGGTTCTCGTAGATATTGCCAATCACTATTCCATCAATCCATCCATAATCCCTATCTTGATTAGCTACTTCATAGATTGGTATATACCCATCCTCAAATTCATCTGATACCATAATAAACATTCCCATTTCAAACTTTACACAAGCCTTAATTGCCTTATCCTTGTAACCCACGGATATAATATCACCTTCAAATACTTCCTTGTCCTCTTGACCGTTTGGCAGACAATCTGAATTATCATTTAATCCGGTATATTGCATTAACTCAACTTCATTATGCTTCCAGTGGAGCCTATCGCAATCGCCTATGTAAAATGGATTAACATCGACACAAAGTTCCATTCTTTTATTTGCTTTTATCCATGCTCTAAACTTAATTTCCCTTTGCATTGCCAATCTCCTTCTTTATCCCGTAATGATCCTCCAAATATACTGGCTTAACATTACTTGGTTTCTTCTCATACTGGTTATATGTTTTCTGGTTGTTCAACCTTAGTTCTCCATTACTCCGGCGTTCTGGATATGCTGCTGTTCTTTTCATAGGTGTTCCTCCACTTCTTCAACTTCTCCCAATTCACAACCACAATTAGGGCAGAAATTATAATCCGTATTTGTAATATCTATTCCGCAACAAGTAGTTTCAAAGTTATCAGCATCTAAAAAATGATATACCTTCTTCGGTACCTGCTTATTAATGGCATATATAGCCTTTCTGAGACACTCTGCACTGTATTGATTTTTTTCTTGGTGTATAACGGAACATCCCTGAGCACCTAATAACTGTTTTTTCATTCGATGTAGTTCATTGATGGTATCCTGTATCTCATTCATCCTTGACAGCTCCTTTCTTTAACAAATTCATATCGTATCCGCTTCTTATAAACTCAAGGCACTTTTTACGGTTCACATTATTGCCAAGGTATGTATATATGATTTCAATGTTATCAGATGAAAACGCTGTCCCAAGGAATTCATTTATACCATCAAGCATAAACCGATGGAAGCCATCATTTTTTCGCATACTTTCGAATGGCTCAGTCTTAAAAGCCCCTCTTGACAGTCTTTCTAATACCTTACATTTAACCTCTTCTTCATCTTTGCAGTTGTCTAAAATAAAATACTCGTTAGCTTTTTCATGGGCTATAAATTCTCCACTATCATTTATGAAGCTTTCAGGGAACGCCTGTATAAGTTTCAATTTTACTATTCCATCCATATAAATCATTCCTCCTTAATCATTAACTGCCGCTGACAACCATTCTTCCACCGTCATTTGCCCTATGCATCCATCTGCCTCATATGATTTTCCGTTTGTTGCTGTAAATCTCCAATTTGGCTCTCTGACTTGGAATGCATCACCGATATGCTCCATCATTGGGTAATTATGCTTTGCTGTCTGTATAGCGTATTTATCAATTTCGGTAGCATAATACCGGATTACATTGGCTCCAAGTACATCCAATGCTATGTGTCCGCAACTCATACCGTCATACATGGATAAGGCCTCGATTTCTTCGGTGCGTATTCCAGGAATGAAAGATAGCTGATGCGCTATTACGTCCACCGTCCAACCATTACCTAACATCTTATAGGCTTGTGAATCCGATACAGGGAAGACATACCATTCTGGTACCGTCTGTAACCTCATACATTCTAAAACCGTCAGTTTTCGGATTATGTAATAGCCATCTTGGAGTTTTATAGGATATTGCTTATCTTTGATTGTTATATATCCGTCTTTTACCTCGTAAATCGGTTTATCGATTGTTCCCATGTACTGATAAAAGTCAGGAGATGTTGTAAGACAATTGGATTTATCTTTCATGTTCCGCCCGCGTCTGGTCTTACTGGTTGCCATTGCAAGGTCAACACAATCCATAGGTTCTATTTCTGTGAAACCTGCATTTGTAGCTTCTGTTACTCTCATGGTTGGCACTGCATATAGTCCCGTTTTAGCACCTGCCCCACCACCTTGTCCTAATAAAGTTACACTTTTTGCAAACGGTGAATATACTCTATTTGCTTGACTATCAGACATTCTACTGCGTTCACCACTTTCAATTGCTCCAATCCGTATTGGCTCCATTATCTTGGGTCCCTCACCTTTGTTAGTGGTTAAAGTTCTACTTTTCCCATTGATCTGCATTACCGCCCCATTCATTCCATGTCCGCTAGGGTTAATATTCAGTACTTGTACAGGCTCGGCAGCCATATGCCTCGAATACGAATGTTGGCTTGTTGGGTCATAAGTGCCGGTAGTCATGTAATAATTCGCATCCAGTGTATAGCTCTTTTCCCTCCACGCAACACCAGTCTCCAGAATATCTCTTAACAATATCCCTCTATCCTCCGGCTGTGTAATACCAGGAATATTAGTCCAATACAACCGTTGTCTATTCTGTGCGGATACCAAAGACGAATTAATTAGATTTGATTCAACTCCTAACTCTTTTGTTATTTGCTCCCGTATTGCCGGAGCCATTGATTTATTATTCTCGTAAAGGAAATAATCTGGTTTATATTTCTTGAGTCCTATTACATAATTTTGAAATAGCTCCCATCCAATCCCGGACGGTTCAGTTTCACGATCTTTAGTCTGTGCTATGCTCCATTTAGTGCAAGGAGAGCCACCTATGTAAAGCTTTATCATTCTTCTATTGGAGTAAAGAGCTCTTTATTGCGGCCGCAAACCTCTTACTCCTTTCTGGTTTATTAAATTTTCATGTAAACTAACCAATGTGTCTTGCTTCGTCTATCACCAAATAACGGCTGCTGTCCTATTACATCAAGTAGCTGCTTAAGCTTTATTTGATCCTCGTTCCACTTAAAAATCAATGTTCCACCTGGTTCAAGCACTCTCATGCATTCTTCGAAACCTTTTTTTAAATCAGTTTCCCATGTCGGCTCTAACTTGCCGTATTTCTTGGCCAACCATGATTTTTCTCCGGCATGCAGGAGGTGAGGTGGGTCAAACACAACCAGTTTGAAACTACAATCATTAAATGGCATGCACCTAAAGTCAGCTACAATATCCGGGTTAACAATGAGTTTTCGGTTATCACAAAGAGTATCTTCCAGTTTTCGAATATCCATATAGATTGCATTTGGATGATTTCGGTTAAACCAGAACATCCGGCTACCACAACATGCATCTAGGATCAGTTTGTCCATTACACCGCCTGCCTTTCTCTCGGCTTAACATACTTATGTGGCTTGCCTTTTATCATTACGGTTACAATCCGTCCGCCTCTGTCTAATTCTCTGGCAGCTCTAAGCATTTCATTCCACTTGTCAACTAGCTCGTCTCTGATCTCCCCATCAACCACGATTTTGTACAATCCCTTTGCTTTCGTTTTATTCCTTGCGTATTTATTCACAAATCCGGCTGGGATGCTTATAATCGATGAAACTTGCATGCATGTTAAATTAGTACCTACAATTGTTTCTCTCCCATTGTTTGGATGTACTTTTATTACGGTATATGTATTCATTACTTTTCTTCCTCCAATTCCCATGTAATCATTTTTACAACGTATTCACCGCATGTCATGTCTTTGGGTTTCTTGCACAGCGGTTTATATTCACATAGTGAGGTGCATTCATTTGCCTTTATTGACCGCTTAAGTAATATTTGCTCTGCAGCGGTGCCTTTTATTATCATGATTACCTCCTATAAACTCTTGTTTAAAAGCTTCTTTTCAATCTCACTCATGGCTTGATCTGAATATTCCCTTCGCTCGTGATTGTTAAATTTATTCTGCTGAGTTTGCTGTGGTTTAGGCTGTTGTGATTTCTTGTTAACCATCTGCGAGTAAAGCGTTTCGTACTTCTCCCGGAGCTTGCTTGTGCTTCGGATATTAGCTTTCCAGAAGTTATCTGTTCTCGCATACTCCAAAACCTTATAAACAACATCCTGAGGTCGCTTATCTAATCTCAACATCTTCTCAATGTGGTCACACCATTTTTCAACCTCTTTATCTGCCCTAGGGAGAATAGCGCCTGGCATTTCGGTTTTGATAGAAGATATTAAATAGTTTACGCACTTCATTTCAAAGGAACCGTCTGAATATTTTTTCTCATGTTCAGACTTATTCTTTTTATATTCTTTTTCTTTTTCTTCTTCTTTTTTTTCTTTTTCTTTTTCCCCATAGTCTTCCGATAATGTACCGTTACTGTATCCATAGTCTATAAATAGTCTTTCAATATAACTCTTAAATTCTGGATTTTTAATGCTTTCGTACTCGTTCTTCATGCAGCTAAAAACCTTTGGGGACTTGCTCCAGGAATACTTATGCCAATTACGTAGAAGCAACTCACTACCGCAATACTTTATTTTGCCATAATTATCTTGGAACCTTGATAAAAGCTTTTCTACTGTTTCTTTAACATATCCAGTTTCCATTTCAATAATCTTCATTGGCAGCTCATAACAACCAATCTGATTAGTCTTAGAATTTGTCATTAAGTAGATGTAGAAATACTTTTCCTCAGGTGTCAGATTGAGTACGAATGAATCCTGCCAAAAAGAAATATGAATCATCCTGTATACTGCCATCTAATCACCTACCTTATAATCCGCAAATCATGAGTTGATCCATAAAGTTTTAAAAACATTTTTCTCTTGATTTTAAATACATCTGTTTCGACACCCTTAACATCTTCTACAATTACTTTTTCGCATTCCTTGTCGATATACGAAAAGTCTGCTATGTAACATATTGCTGATATAGCCTTTGTATTGTGCCTAAATTTGGATTGTAACTCGAATTTTGGTTGTAAGGTCAAGTTAGTAATTAAACCAGCCTTATTGAGCAATTTAAGCTCTTGATATCTCTCGGACTCAGCCTTTGAGTCGAACTTGAATCCGTCTATATTAACCTTTACATTTTTATATTTGTTATAAGACATATTTTCCTTTCTCCCATGGCAGCCGATGAAACTACCATGGGGTTAAAGATGGATAAGGAAGTTACAATGTGATATGTTATACATTCCTTTCCGGTGTGCTGTGGCGTATCCATATTACATTTATACCTAAGCTCGTTAGAGTTAGTTATTTATAATAATTCCGTATACCTTGTGTTTCTTCTCAAATTCTGGGTTCCCGATGGTATGGCACTCGCTATGATGCACCCTACAAAGGCATATTTTACGTTTTAAGCTATCATCTATCTCGGTGCGATCATTTCCCATGCCTATCGCATCCCAATGGTGTATCTCGCCATGTCTACCGCATACTGCGCACTTTTTATTTTTGATACATGCATACAGGTAATGGTTAATATCATCCGTCCGATTTATTCCGAGATCATCAAGGATGATGCCATTTTCTAAGGCAAAGTCCATCAGATAATTTATGTATCCTCTGGCAGTATCCATTGAGCAATCACTAAGGCTGAATTTTTCTCCACCTGATTGAGCTATATACCTGAACTTCATTTCTTCTTTCAGATATTCTGGATAGTCTCCTACATGCCTTGCTATATCGGCTATGGTTGCATACGCTTTCTTTCGCTGTTCTGCCGAAATGGTTCGTCCATCATCAAGCCAGATACCACAACTATTAATATGCTTTTCTAAAATAGGATCCTTTAGGTTTACGCCATCAATATGTATTTGTAAGGCCGTGCCTTTATCAGTAAGCTTATAAGCTGTTATTTTAGCTACTTCGTACAATTAATCACCTTCTAAAAGATACGGTTAATAACTTCAAAGAGATATGAATTATCAACCTTCCATTCGGGGTCACTTTGTTGCTTCTGCTCCATGGCATTAATCGCCATGTTAAAATATGCACTGTCAACTCCAACCAACTGATCCTTAAGCGTTTCGACATCATGAAGGTTTAATTCATTTAGCTGCAGGCACATCTTAAGATACTGCCCGGCGTTGATGGTATATCCACGTTCTATAAACTTCCTAGCGCGGATAATTGAGCAAAGAGGGTACTTGCTGCCTATGTAATACAATTCTTTGTTTATGATGCATTCTAGGGCTTTCTGTGGCAGCATCAATTCATCGTTCCATGAACTCCATGAGCAGGTACAATGAGCGAAGTCATAATTCTTGTGAATATCTTCAACTTCTCCCCAGAAACGAATAACAATTTGAATCTTATCTGAAAGAGTTATTGCATTACTGGTAAGATATACTGGTCTATATTTTGGCTTCTCGATAACTGGCGCCTCTTTCTGATCCACTTCTTCGGGTAAAACTTCTTCCGTAAATGGATTGTCCTGTCCATCGTCTTCACTTTCTACGCCTTTACTCTGGATGAATACAACAATCTTGCCATCTGGCTTCTCTCTTACTTCCGCATGTGTAGAATGAGTCTCATTGAATTTCTTGACATAGTACTCTGATACTTTCCTAACAGCTTCCTTAGTTCTAAAATAGACATCGTAATCATGAACCTCAGCACCTGTGAGAAGGGAAACTAATGCACCGCCGGAAATGATAGTATTGGCTCTAATTACTTTCTTAACTTCTTTATCATCAATACTCTCTAACCATTTATCAAATTTTGCATTCAGTGACTTTTTTATATTTTTACTGTTCATATCAGTTCTCCTTTGATTTTGTATTTTTGAAAGTATCCATTACATTCGGGTACATACCTTCTGTGATATCAGAAATGGTAGTAATTTTATATACACCGCAAATTGTCTTTTCCGTGATTCCGGTACGCTCCATCTCTTTGTGGATGGTTTTAAGCTTGATATCATTTATCTTTTGGTTCGCTATCTCTTCCATTTCATTCTTGTGTTGATCTTCTGATTTGTCACCAAGTTCGTATTTATCAGCGTCTGGGTCTTTCATTTCCTCGGTAGGGATGCAAAATACTTGGAAGCAAGCATATTTAAACGCTACACTCATAGCCTTGTTAGTTGCCTTGTCTCCGCTGTCAAATGCTTCTCCTATAACAATCGAGTCAATATGGGAACCGTCTTCCGCGTAAAAAGTGTATTTAATTTTTAGAATGCTATAGATAATATTTCCACCTTTATTTGTCACCCGATCTTCTCTTGTCTGTTCCAATACCTCGGGAACCACGAATATTTTATTTTTAACCATAGCCGGATTCAGCGCATTCATTACATCATCAATACCACGATATTTAAAATTCCCTTGCTGATTGAATTTGGTTTTCCCTATAGCATCCATATCAGCCATAACCTTGGTAACTGATTGGTATATATCGGCCATCAAACATCCTTCCTTTCATAAGAGATCCCCAGGTTTTTTAGGATTGCTTCAACCTGTATAAAATCTTCTTTAGTACCAGTTACAATATACACAACCTTAGTGTTAGTTTGATTTACAAAACCTTGCTCAGACTTATTGGTAAGCGGTGCAGGTGCATTAACAAATCCACAACCAGAATTAGAAATAGGTGCACTGTATGAAACTGCGCTACTAAATACATGTGGAGGACTTATTGGTTCGGCTTGCCGTGATATTGCAGTTTTAGCAACTTCCTCTTCTCTTATCTTCCTGTCTTCATCAGCCTTGCGCTTCGCCTCTTCAATAGCCTTTCTATCTTCATCAGCTTTGCGCCTTGCTTCTTCTTTAGCTAATATATCTGCTTTTTGCTTCTCGTAATCATTGATTACCTTGATAGCATCAGCAAGTCTCTTTGATGCCTTGTATGTAGCTATAGCCTTATCCTCTATTTCACTACCCATAGCCTTAATGGTGTCGATATCAGATACACGATTATCAATCGCAGTGTCGATATCAGATTTTATGCTTTTGAAAGAGGTTGCTGAGTTAGTCCATTCAGAAACGTATATTTCATCGAATGTAATTAGTTCTTCGTGTCCTGCAGCTTTTTCGTTGAAGTAGTCAAGTGCTTTCTGCTTCTTCTCTTCTTTTTGCTTAAGCTCAAATTCTTTACACTGCTTATCCATAGGAGCAATTGCATCCTCAAGGATTCCTACAACCTCATTACAAAGCTTTTCAAATTCGTCATATGGTACCAAGAAATTTTTCTTGTAATCAATTCTGGCTCTATTGATATCTTTTTGATACGATCTTAAGTCTGCAATATCGGCCTTAGAATTTTTTACAGTATCCTCAGTTACTATAATCCCTTTGTAGGAGTCGGCTTTCTTCTGTGCTGCCGCCTTTATTTCTTCAAAATTGCTTGTGATTACACCTAGTTGTTGGCTTACCTTTACTACTAATTCATTCATCTTCTAAATCCTCCGATTCTATATTCTCTTCATGCTCAAAGCGTTCTTTGAGCCTCCCTAAACGATCACGTTCATTCAATATGTATTGGCCTATACTTTCATTGTCAGGATACACGCATTAATCAGTCCCTTCTTCTACAGCCTCGATCTCTCCATCATAGGCAAAATGTTCTTTGATAATTGTGTATCTGATACGATAAGGAACAATACTGTCATGTGTCATTTCAATCACTTCTCCGGGAGTCCCTTTAGGCACATCCATATTTTTTCCGGTGGCTTTTACTTTCTGGCCTACATTAAGCATTTATCAACCTCCGATCCTATGAAAAGCTTTTTAGCATCAATTACAGTAACGAGTGCAGTTGATTCCTCTACAGCCTCAAGATTAGATGTGTCAAACCCAAGTTTTTTTATGTATTCAATTCCGCTCTTGGCTGACATTGTTTGAGACACAGCAATTAACTTTTTATACTCTCTTGAGGTTTCATCGCACATCTTTTCGTATCTTATTTTTAATAACTCCACTTCTTTTATCTTGAAGTACTCGGTGATTTTGTTTGGTCTTGAATCATTGGAGGCCTTGCAAAGATATGTTTTGGGGTCTGAATAATATTTTGATTCCCATTGGTCACCGTTCTCCTTTGCTATTATGATTAGCTCTCGAAGCGAATCGTCAGCAAGGCCTATATTCGTATTTAACTCGCTTATGATTTTAGCGAACTTAATTGTAAAGTTCACTTTTAATTCATCAGCAGCCTTTGCGTAATCACTTTTAAGTTTTCCAAGAGCCTCATTCATTTTCATTTCTAAGAATTTTTTAATTTGATATTTAGTTGCCATTGCAATTCCTCCGATTCTGTGCTATATTGCACTTAAAGTTATTTTTCTATCTGCTCGTTTGAAGTTGCCGCTTCTACGAGCTTTTTTTGAACATTCTTGACATTTATACTTATTATCTGGCGTTGTCTTAAGTAAGCTAACCTGTATGATGTTTCCGCACTCAATACAAAACATATACCGATGTGTAATACCGTACACACTTACCGCCTCCTTATGTATCCTAGATTGTCCTCATGGTCACATAAAATCCAGTAGCCTAATATACAAATGACACATATCAACGCTGATAAACCCAATGATATTACGGCTACCATGAAGTTTTTTATTACTCCTCCATCGAATAAGAATGGTATTAAAACAACGCTCATACCGGATACCAAACCAATGATTATAGCTATTATTTTTAATGCCTTATCCACGCTTGTCCTCCTTTACATTACTAATTGAGCATTAGCATCCTAAGCCACATATTTAACGGCATGTTCTTTAATAATAGCTGTGAAAATCTCTTTTAACCTTGCATCAGCTTCTATTACATCAAGTCTGCCGAATGCTTCAACCTTTGTCTTAGTTACTCCGGCTTCGATAAGGCGATCCCTTCCGTTCCTTACCCTGGCAGACAGATCACAATGAGCGCGTTTTTCAAGTTCGGAATACAACCGGTTATAAGTATCCTGATATGATTCGTTAATACCTTTCTGAATTGCAGAAACCTTATGCTTAATGTCAGCTCTCCAATCGTCATACACCTCGCCTACTGCTTCCTTAATTGCCTGAGTTGTTTCAATAGCCTTGTCCACTTTTTGCTCGATCTGCTTGTTTCTTAGCTCCTGTTGGGCTACAGCATTAAAGATATTTTGGAACATTTGAAGTTCAGGGGATAAGTTCTGGATGTTAGCAGCAATAATATGCTCCATATCGTTAAACTTATTTATGTACTTTGCTGTAAATACAGCCCCCTTAACCCCGGTAAGCTTATTACCAATAAATTCGCATCCTTTCTTTGTGACAAGGTAGCATGGTCTATCTTGGTTATTTGCATCTGTGTAGGTACTCTCTGTGAAGAAATCGCTCAGCGCAATATTGCTCCCGGCTAATTGCTCTGAATACCTGCGTATATCTCTTAATAATTCCTTGTGGTCTTTACCGACCATATCCGCAACTTCTACGGATATAATTGTTTTCTGTTCTAATTGATTCAAATAAAATCCTCCTTTATGGTATAATATGTAATATTGTGGTATAATCTTCTTACTTAACTTTATTTGCGGCAATGGCAACCAGTTTTTTGACTTCTTTCAATGTCTTTTTGTAAAATAGCATCTTTCCATTTTTATATGCAAAAGCCACATCATCGACTTTTTTAACAAACCATTCACCAGACCTATAACCGCCATTTTCCCTCGTCCATTCCAGGTCTTTGAATTCATCTATTTTCTTAGAAATAATTTCGGATTTGGTAAGTGTTATATCATTGTTTTCAATACAGGTAACAGCACTTTTTAAATTTTTTATTCTGTTTTCAGTGCTATTTCTCAGTTCATAAAGTTTGGTTGCTTCAACCCCTCTATTAACAGCCCTGTCAACTGTTCTATTCTGCTTTTTTGTATCTTTTCGGAAGCCCACCTTACCTAGGTGAAAATATTTGCTAATTTCATCCGAATAATCTTTTTCACCGTTTAACGCTTCGATTCTTTTGCAAATCCTGTTAAGTACATTCTGCAGGCTTTCTATTTCTTTATTTAATTCATCTAGTGTCATGTTTGCTAATAATTTCACCTGCTGCATCCTCCTTTCCTTTAACTGATACTAAGTTACTCAATTCAATCCTCCTTTAATTTATGTACCGGTTCTGTTGAACCTTGCTTAACAAACCACGCCGGAACTAATATCCTTCCGCAAAAATGGGCTTTTGGTATCTTGCCTTCTTTAATTCTTCTACGGATCGTTGCCTCGGATACCTGGAACCTTTCGCTCACTTGACTAAGAGTATAATATTCATATTCCATCAGACTCCTCCTTGTCTTGTATTTCGTTGTATAGTTCAGTCACTGGTATATTCAAGTATTTTGCTAGTATTGTTAATGTGTTATGTTTGGGATTTACATGCCCGTTCTTCCAGTAGCTAAGTGTTGCTTGTGATACTCCGGTATCCTTTGATATTTTGTAAGGTGATAAATTCTTTTCGCTGGCCGCTTCGGCAAATCGCTCATAATTAGTGAATAACAAAACGCTCCTTTCCAATAGGTACAATGTCCTACTTAATTTTTCTTAATTATTACTTGATAATACTTAAGTATTATGATATACTTTCATTTGTCAGGAAAAGTAATTCATAATAATAAAGCATATCAAATAATGAATCATATTAGCTTGTTTACTTCATTTCTATGAAGTATCTTAACTATACCACTGAGGTATGAATTAGTCAATAGCTTTTAGTTCATTTTTATGAAGTATGCTTAAATTTGTGAAAGGTGAACAAACAAAATGTATGAGATATTTGAAAAACTATTGACAATCCACAACATAACTCCTTATAAGGTATCAAAAGAGACTGGTATTGGTCAGCCAACATTCACTGCATGGAAGAATGGAACGAGTAAGCCGAGTCCTAAGACGCTAGAAAAATTGGCTAAATACTTTGGCGTTTCAATTGATTATTTATTGGGTAGAGAAAGCGAGGAAAGCGAAGAAAAGAAATATTATTTAGATGATGAAACAATAGAAAGATTGCAGAGTCTAAAAGTTAATGACAAATTACGTATTTTATTTGATGCGTCTAGGAAACTCGAGCCAAGCGATATAGATTTTGTGATATCAATGGTTCAAAAATTAAAAAAGGAAGGTCAATAGTCCAGAGGGGGATTTAATTGGGAATTAAGGTTGTTTATTTGGACATGCCATGCAGGGTTAAAGGGTTTGTACTCGGAAATGATGATGGAACCCATACAATATTTATCAATGCAAAATTGAATTTCGAACAACAAGTAAAGGTCTATAATCACGAATTACAACACATCAAACATAATGATATCGAGCGCGATGATGTTGACGCTCTTGAGCTTGTAAGACATGGCATATAACTTCATTATGATGCATACAGCGATATATAAGCAAATATATCGTCCTATGTATTGCACCGCAATGGTGCTTTTTTATTACACTTTTTTAAGGAGGGAAAATAATGTCTGTTCAAAAAAAAGGCAACAAGTGGTATGCTGCAGTATATTTAGGAATAAAAGATGGTGAGCAGGAGTATGACTGGTCTGACGGATTTGATAAAAAAGAAGATGCGCAATTAATAGAACTAGAAATGAAAGCTAACGTTATAAAATCTAATCATAAGGTATATGACAAAGAATTGTTTTCTTCAATTTCTGATAAGTGGTTAAAAATGAGAAAAATAACGGTGGCGAAAACAACATTTAGGACAAACAGTAATTACTACCGCATTTATATCAAGGATTATTTTAAAGGAAAACTAACTAAGGATATAGATAGCCAAGATATATTCGACTTCATGATGCAAATTGGTAAATCAGCAGCTACAGTAAACAAAGCAATGAATATATTAAAACAGATATTTGATTTCGCTATTTCATTGCATCAAATTCGAACAAATCCATGCATAGGGATAAAAAAGCCCACTGTAAAGAAAAAAAAGAAAAAAACATGGAACGAGAAGTCTATAAATCTTTTTTTATCTCTCAGGGAAACTAAATCCTGCGAATCATATACCGCTTATCTTATTATGTTTACTACTGGTATGCGTCCGGGTGAAGTTTGTGGACTCCGATGGTGCGATTGGATTGATGACTACTTTATACCTACATTAGGCGTAGATGATCACGGGGAATATACAGATTTAAAGAATGATAAAGCTCATGACCCTGTCTTTATTGATCACAGAGTCATGAGCCAGTTGAATAAATTGCACGCTGCTCAAAAAGCTTTATATAGAGATATAAATAGTCATCTTCCTTTGGATCAGCAAATTCTACCAGAGGAAAGCTTTATTAATTGTATACTTCCCGATATGCGTCCAATGTCACCTCCATACCTCAGAAAAAGATTCTACAGAATAATGGAAAATAACAAACTGAATAAGATACGACTTTATGACTCACGTCACAGCTTTGGAACAAATATGATGCGGAACAAAGTTAACCCAAAGCAAGTAGCGGAGATGATGCGTCATACATCTGTAAAAACCACTTTAGACAACTATTCACATGTAGATGAAGAAATGTATAAAAATACATCTAGGACGTATAATGATAAGATATTCAAACAAGCTAAATAATATCATAGAAAAACTCATAGAAAATCATTTTTCAAAATCTCTGTAATAGGCTGTTTTTCTATGATATTTAGGTGTACCCAAATCAGGTACGGTCGAAACTTCAGTTTCCTCTCAGCCTGTTCACAAGCTCCCGACACTATTAATTTTGACTAATTATATTATGTGATGGATATGTCTGTCAACTAAAAATTTTTCATAACAAGATCCTAGCTATTAATTTTAAAACAATAAGAAATTAGCGCCGCAATATTTTACTTTATACCTACTGTTCATTTTCAATATATTGAGTCAAACTATAATATAATTGTTTCACTTCAGGTAAATCAAGATGTTCCAAGATATTCATGGCGCATATTACCAGCTTTCCTTTATAAACCTTCTTCTCAAAGATAAGACCTAGTTTATGGTTCCTATCAAAATTATCTATGACTTGAACGATTGGCTGGCAGTTCACCTCTTCCTGATCTAATATGACTGGTCTGGAAAGGTTCATTATCCGTCTCCATTGCCAGCTCGAGAAACTTTCTGTTGGGAAATACTTAAGCGCCTTATGATCTTTTTGGCATAATAGCCCCAAGGTGCCAGGAGCTACGTCTACCCCCTTATCAATACAAGCCTTTTCAAACATTGGATAGCACCAAAAGTCTGTTGGAAAGAAACCTTCAATACTTTGTTCCGGGTCACTAGTAAATAGACCAACCGTTCTGCCTTCCTTTAAAGCTTCTTCCACTTTCTCTGAATAGGTATCAAATAGGAATGCATGATTATCATCTGATACCTCAACATCCGGATAAATCCAAACTGGATAGTGATTTTTTATGTTGCCGCAGGCTAATTCGATGTAGGCAGCCGTTGCTTCGTCCTTCTCCTTTGGAGTAATTTGAATATCTTTGATATAGGTTAATTGACCCTTTGGCGCTACAACATTCGGTACTGTAACAGAACCAAGAATTTCATCTGTCTTTTGTCTTTCCATTAATGAACTGAAGGTCTGCCCCTTCTCATTCATTACATGACGATATATGATTACCTCTAGATTGTCCCCGGTGATATCCTTCTGCCCATAATTATAAATCCATACTTGCCCTTTTACTGTCTCCTTTGACGTATAGATTCCTTTCTCCAGCTTTAATAGAATAACTTGCGGCCCGCAAAATTCTCTCCACTGGGAAGGAGTAATGAAGCCCTTTGAATCCATGAAACTATCCCATATACCAATGAAAGCAGTTCCCTGACCGGGAAAATCTTGCAGCCCAAGCATTTGGAATCCTGACATATTCTCTGTTCTTAGTAAGGCTTCCACCTCTTCTTTATAGCATTGTACCATTAAGGCTCCTGAATTAAGATAGAATTCTTTTGCCTGTTTTTCTAACCCATTTTCTTTCGCCCTATCTAAGAATATCTTTAAAGCTGTTGACTCTGTAACACCTTGATATTTGTCAATTTCATCAAAGTTAGGATAGGCTTGATACTGTCCTACCTCATGAGCAATCACAGGAATCTTTGATACATTAACCGCAGCCTTATAATCGTAATTTGTTTGGTAAGGCTGATTTAACTGTAAGTGTCCAAGGGGCTTATCTCCGTGAGAAAATGAGGCTCTGACATTGTCTGTCTTAGAGGTTCTCATTGTTATCCATACATCATCTTCGCTGCCACAGAAAGGATCTTCCAAAAAATTATTAGAGCCTTGTGTATATAGCTTATCTGATCGAAGCTTCTTTAAATTACTTAATAATCCATCATAAGCACTAATATCTCCAAGCATTTCATTACCAACTGCAAAGATTAGAAAGGATGGATGATTACCATATTCTTTGATTACCTTTACCGATTGATCCTTTAGGTACTGATTGAGCTTATGATCACACAGAGGATTCTTATCTTCGCAGAAAGAATTCGCAAAGCATGATAACTCTACCTGTAGATAGATACCTTCCAGGTCTGCGGCTTCAAAGGCAGCTTCCGGGGGACACCAACTATGAAATCTGATATGATTAATACCATATTCCTTCGCCTGCCTGTAAATTTTCGACCACTCTGATGTATTCATAGGAGCATATCCCGTCAATGGATATATACAACAGTCTAAGTTACCTCTTAGTGAAATTGGCATCTTATTTAATAATATGGAATGCTCTCTTGTTGTAATGTCTCGAAACCCAGTGATTGTTTCATAACTAGTTTGATCCTGGCTACCTTCAATCACAATCTGAACCTGATACAAATTACATTGAAACTCGTCCCACAAGATCAGTTCTTCGTCCTTAACATGGATGTTGATGTAATTGGTTCCATGCTGCAATTCCGCTGTTTGAGGTATACTTTTAGCACTATTATATTCCTTATCCTTCTGGTATCTTAGTGTTATTTGGGTAGAAAATGTATCTTCCTGGTTTTCTATCTCTACTAGTACTTGAAATGCCAATTCATCTTTTATTTTTTCAATAGCTACCGATTCTATATAGATTGGTTCTACGGCTTCCAGGTAGATCTCTCCAAGAATTCCATTCCAATTTGTTTGCGTATCTTCCGTATATTGATGTCCCCTATACAGACTTTCAGAAAAGTCATCATATTTCTCAAGATGATTATCTACTTCAATGATTAATTCATGGCTTCCTAACGTCAGGTATTTGGAAAGAATATGTCTTTGAGGTATGATTGTCTCATGGGATTGTGAAACCAATTCACCATCCACTAGAATTCTCGTATATTTCGTTCGTTCCAAATAGAGAATAATACGCTTACCTCTCCAATGTTCAGGTATATCGATTGTATGCTTGTATCTGCATACTCCTGTAAAAGGCCTTTTTCTGCTAAGATGTAAGGTTTCATTTCTATTTACCTTAATTTCACCTAATTCACTAACTTCCGTAGAAGATGGTAAATGGATGGTGTCGCAAAACATTTCATTTTCAAATCCAAATTCCCACGCTCCGGATAAATCTATTCTCATACTTTTTCTCATGTAAAAACCATGCCTTTCCGAAACCTACAAACTTTGGCCGCAGGCAAAAACTCACGCGTGAAAATTTATTTTTCACACTAGCAATCATTCGGCCTACGGCTCTCAATTTCTGCTGTGAATTATGTTTTCAATGTTTTCAATAATTCACACTACAAATCTTTCTTAGTTTAAAACTCATTATATATCAATCATCTTCGTATCGTATGCTTCTATTGTAATTACTACATCTTTTTTCGGTGTTTTTACTGTAGTTGTCTGATCAAGTTCAGAGTTATTAATAACTACAAGCTTATTGCTGCTTGGATAATAAGCGCACTCAGTCAAAGGATTATTTGTGATATAATTTTGATCTAACTTCTCGCCACTACCATATAGAATCGTATTCAGTAACATTCTCGTATTTTGAAGATTCACTTCGAAAGAAGCCAGGTAAATTCCTTTTCCTTTTCCAAAGTCATTCGCAGTCATAACCGGTAATCCGTTCTCTTCCATTAGAACCTTCGCATTACCATCTGTTAAATAGAGGTGATCTTTTCCCTTAATCCTGCTATCTTCGGGAAGTAATTCAGGAATTGCTTCCACCTCATAGGACCATCTTCCATGGTTTACCTTTGAGCCGGTATCCTTATCAATACCTAAAACATGTGCCATTCGAAAGAACGTATCGTAACCTTCCACTGCGGAGGGTTCATTTACACCAATAAAAGTTCCGCCTTCATATACCCATTTCGTTAGATTCTCTATGATTGCTTCATCTTTCCAGGCATCTGCTCCACTCCAGGCAGTTCCAGCTAAGCCACCATTGATGATCACCTTAATATCCTTTGGTATTCCTTTTTTGATCGCTTCAAAATCTATAAATTCTACCTCCAAAGGTAAACCGGATAAGCTCTCATTCATATGGATTAAATCATGCATATAGCTTTCGTGAAAATGTCCGGATAATGTCCAGGGACGCAGTTTTCCCCAATAATGTAAAACTGCTACTTTAGGTCCTAAGTTATATGGACTTCCTTCCTTGTGAAATTCTTTAATCTCTCTAAATTCATCTGCAATTTTCTCTATGTAATCACAAAAATCCGGATAAGGTTCTACTAAATGCAGATACCCTCCAAGGCCTAAGCGTTCCACAGTTTGTCTAAGTAGTGCACGTCTTATACTATTCCAAAACTCTTTTGCCTTTAAGGTTGGGTTTCCACCTTCAATAAATTGTGGTTCTCCTCCCAGACCAACCGGGAATAAATATGGGTGTAAACGTAATTCGTGTGTTGCAACATCTACTCCGGCAGCAAGTCTGGCTTCATATCCGGAAAATACAGCCTTAATGATTCCATCGAAGCCAAATTCAGTAAATCTCTGATGATATGGCTCAACTCCGACCCAGCTATCATCATAAAAAACATAAGCAAGTTTATTATATTTATGGGTAATCTCAACTAGTTGCTTTCCAAAGCCTACAACAAATTGATTCACAAATTCCATCCAATCTCTTTTATGCTGATCAGCAGGCATATGTGTTACATGATGGTTACCCTTATTTATGAAATCTTCCGCTGTAATTTGATATCCATATACCTTCGTAAATTCATCTAAAGCAAGTGGACTTACTGTAAAATCATAGGATCCCCAATCAGTAAATAGGTTACGCCTTCTCTCACTGCTCCCCCAGATCCAAACAAAATTATAGAACATGGAGGTAAAGCGTACTACCGTTGTACCCGGATTATTCTCACACCAATTTTCCATCCATTGAAGCAAATATTCCTGAGTTTCTTTATGATAAGGATCTATTTGCATTAAATGCTCTTTGTCCCACTCATTCGTCGTATGATTATACATCGATATCTCTTCCCAGACACGATAAGCCAAAAAGCTTACCGTATAGGTATGCCAGGGTGTAATTCCTGTCACAATCACATCACCGGTTTCTTTCTGAAAAAGCCACTGATCTCCAGGGATCTCCCTGTTCGTAGTTCTATCATACACTTGCCAGTATTTTAATGACTTCGGGCTCTCATTAACCAGGAATTGCTCTTGAAAGAAATCGTCCATGATATGAAACGTAATGGTTTCGGTGGCTGCAGTTTTAGGCTGGGTCATAAGAAAACTTTGTTGTAACTTATCCAGGTTTTCCTTTGCCCATACATTGTGATCTCGAATAATACATATGGTGGAATAGATATCATAACCGGCATTTAATATTTCATCAGAAAGGGCGGTTCCATCACTGTCTCTAATAACATCTGCCCCCCACTTTTTAGCCATCCTTAACGTCAACTCTTCAAACCCGGCTTCTCCCGGTAACGTAAAGCCCCCGGTTTTTTTTATTTTCTCTGCCATTGTATACTCCTCTTTCCTTCTACTTTGTTTAACCTTTAGATTCGAGGGTCAAAAGTCATCCTTATACTAAAGCGATGAATATGTGTGTATATATATTCAGATGGCGCAGACCGGCATCTTGCGATTGCCTGCACTCGGCAATCACAAGATGGTAAGGCAAGTCCAGATGAATATATATGCATACATATTCATCTCAATATGTAAACCTGACTTTTGACCCTCGAATTACTATGACTAACCTTTAACCGCACCTGCGGTCAATCCTTCAATAAATGTTCTGGAACCAATGATAAACAGGATGATAATAGGGATAATAGAAAAACCTACCGCAGTCATTTGCGCTGCAAAGTCAGTAGTAAACTCAGAACTAAGTGTAGAAATTAGTAATGGTATGGTGTATTTTGCATTATCATTTACGCTGACAAGCGGTAATAAATAATTGTTCCAGGACCATAAAAAGACTAAGATTGCGACTGTTGTGATTCCCGGTTTAATTAATGGAAGAATAATTTTTGCAAATAATCCAGGTTCTGAACAACCATCAATCCTTGCACTTTCTAATATTTCATCCGGCACTGAACTTTTAATGAATTGAGTCATAAAGAAAGCACAAAACGGGGATGCTGCAAATGCAAAAATCAGAGGCCATAACGTGTTAACTAAATGAAAGCTTTTCATTTCTAATACATAACCAATTAATGCAACCTGTGTTGGAATCATCATCGTTGCTAAAACAAAAGCATACAAAACATTTTTTCCCTTAAATTTATATTTTGCCAAGGCAAAGCCGATTAAGGAAGACGTTGCACAGCAAATCAAAGTAGCAGTAACTGAGACAAAGATACTATTCCCATATACCTGAACAAAGTTTGTGCTAAATACTGTCTTTAGATTTGTTAAAAAGTAATTACTTGGTAATACCGGTAATCCTTT
>JAQZBD010000196.1 GCA_029239235.1 Herbinix sp. | reverse complement strand
TGCTCTGCTTACATCATACCCATTCCAGGACCACCTGCTGGCATAGCCGGCTCATTGGACTTAATATTTGCAACAACAGATTCTGTTGTCAATAAAGTAGATGCAACACTTGTAGCATTCTGAAGAGCACTTCTGGTAACCTTAGCTGGGTCAAGGATACCTGCCTTTACCATATCAACATATTCTTCGGTAAGAACGTTATAGCCAACACCAACAGCACTTTCTTTCACTTTGCTGATGACTACAGAGCCTTCTAAACCAGCGTTATATACGATGCTGAATAAAGGAGCTTCCAGTGCTTTTAAGATAATATTAGCACCAGTCTTTTCATCACCTACTAGAGTTGTAGCTAATTCAGCAACTTCCTTGCATGCATGGATGTATGCGGAACCACCGCCTGCTACAATACCTTCTTCAACCGCTGCTCTGGTTGCAGCAAGAGCATCTTCCATACGAAGCTTGTTTTCTTTCATCTCTGTCTCAGTTGCAGCACCAACTCTGATTACTGCTACACCGCCAGCAAGCTTAGCAAGTCTTTCCTGTAATTTTTCTTTATCAAATTCAGAAGTAGTTTCTTCGATCTGAGCTTTGATCTGATTGATTCTTGCATCAATCTCAGCCTTTTTACCTTCACCATCAACAATAATGGTATTTTCTTTCTGAATCTTAACAGATTTAGCACGACCTAACTGCTCTAAGGTTGCTTCCTTAAGATCAAGTCCTAATTCATCTGTAATTACAGTACCACCTGTTAAAATAGCGATATCCTGAAGCATTGCTTTTCTTCTGTCGCCATAGCCAGGAGCTTTGACAGCAACAACAGTAAAGGTACCTCTTAATTTATTCAGAACTAAGGTTGTAAGTGCTTCGCCTTCTACATCCTCAGCAATAATTAATAATCTTGCTCCTGTTTGAACGATTTGCTCTAATACAGGAAGAATTTCTTGAATGTTTGAAATCTTCTTATCTGTGATTAAGATATATGGATTGTCAAGGTTTGCTTCCATTTTATCCATATCTGTACACATATAAGCAGAGATATAGCCACGGTCAAACTGCATACCTTCAACCAGCTCAAGCTCTGTCTTCATAGTCTTGGACTCTTCGATGGTAATAACGCCATCATTGGATACCTTTTCCATTGCATCAGCAACTAATTGACCAACTTCATCATCACCAGCAGAGATTGCAGCAACTCTTGCGATCTGCTCTTTACCGGTTAATTTGGAGCTCATCTTTAATACGGATTCTACAGCAACTTCTGTTGCTTTTTTCATACCTTTTCTTAAGATGATTGGATTAGCGCCTGCTGCAAGGTTCTTCATACCTTCTGTAACCATTGCCTGAGCTAATACGGTAGCTGTAGTAGTACCATCACCGGCAACATCGTTTGTCTTAGTTGCAACTTCCTTTACAAGCTGTGCACCCATGTTCTCAAATGCATCTTCTAATTCAATTTCTTTTGCAATGGTAACACCATCGTTAGTGATGAGTGGAGCTCCAAAGGATTTATCTAATACAACGTTTCTACCTTTTGGTCCAAGTGTAACTTTTACTGTATTTGCTAATTTATTAACGCCAATTTCAAGGGCTGCTCTTGCCTCTGCGCCATACTTAATTTCTTTTGCCATAGCTTTAATCTCTCCTTTTAATTAGTCTTCTACAACTGCAACAATATCATTTTGCTTAACGATGATAAATTCTTCCTCACCGAGCTTTACTTCGGTTCCAGCATATTTAGAATAAATAACCTTATCGCCAACCTTAACTTGCATCACAACTTCTTTACCGTCAACCATTCCTCCGGGGCCAACAGCAATTACTTCTGCCTGCTGTGGCTTTTCTTTTGCTTGACCAGGTAATACGATGCCTGATTTTGTTGTCTCTTCAGCGACTAATTGTTTTAAAACTACCTTATCTCCTAATGGTACAAGTTTCATTTCATATTCCTCCTTCAATATTGTTAGTTCTGAATTATTAGCACTCCGATGTGTTGAGTGCTAACTACTGATTTATATATTAGTAAATTTGCTTTTAGATTGCAACCTCATTTCTTCCACTATTCTGCCGCAAATTTAATAATTTCTAATCTAACCTTTTATTTACTCTCTTTTTCTCATTTTTTCTCATTTTTCAGTAGTATCCAGCTTAAGTTGGACAAGCTCATCAACACAAAAAGTTATTACCATATTGGTAATAACTTTACAAACTCCAAATCTAGTATATTCCATGCTGGGGATTATATACCATATATTCTATTCTAACTTTAATTACTCAAATGTATTTAATAAATATAAATCCTGCCACAAATGTTACTTAATCTATAGGATAACGAATAAAGTAGATACATCTTCTAATCTTATAAAATACTGTTTGTCTTTTGCATAGCTCTTGGTAATGCATCCTTAGCATTTTTCCAAGGTTCATCCGCATAGCGATAATCGAACTTATTAATAAACCAGTCTAAATCCTCTCTGACACGCTTCATATGCTCAAGATATAAACGGTTTAACTGTGATAGAAACTGATTCAGTTCTTCTCCAGACAAATGATTAGGCGCTTCGGAAAACAATTTATTATAATGACTTGTACAGAAACCCTTAATGCCGATAAATTTACTTCGGAACACTTCTTCCGTATGATATAAATAAAATATGGTTGCAATATATCTCTGGAAGGTGCCGTCGATTTTGTCACAAACAAAGCAGGTGTTCTGCACGTTATTCAAATAACTGACAACCTTAGGTGTTTCCGTTTTCTTTTTGAACAAGGCCGGTGAAGAGTATTTAATTCCTGAATTCGTATGCTTTTCCACATCTGCTATAAGTTTATCCATATGGGATTTTAAGATTAGAGCTAAACCCAGACGATTCTGGTTTTGGTATAACTGACCTAAATGCTTTTCACAGAAACCAAGCTGTGAAGTAACTTCTCTTATGTCGTCCTCCATATAGCTAGGTCCCATTGTAAACTCGATTGCATTCTCTTCAAGCTTCTTATACATCATACAGATCGGACATTCACAGTCAGCCTCAAAGGCCTCCTTCACTGGAATTGTATATAACTTCTCTTTCAAATTAAGCCCTGCCTTTAACTATTCTTATTCTCACGGAGCAATTCTTTAATATCTCTGGCCTTTTCTTTAATACGTTCATTGGCATCCTTGGAAATTAAAACTCTGGAGATCCATCGACTAGAATCATCATATTTTCCAACTCTACGTGCCAATTCTGCCATCAGTAAGGTGATGGTTATTTCATCCATACCACACAAAGGAAAGGATTCTTTGCTAAATGCTTCATCAAAGCCGTCATAGGCTTTTAATAGAAAATCCAATTCCTCCTTCGCCAGAGCCTCTAGCTGCTGCTTATAGTCAGGCAGTTCCTTGGAAAGGTTCTCTGCCTTTCCTCTGATTACCCAGGCTGTCTTTAGGCATGTATATGCTTTTTCTGAAGTCTTGGCCTTCTTAACAATAGAATTTACTAATGCAAGCTTATGTCTGGCAATGGCGTCATCATAAGTAAATATATTGCCGGATTCCTTTAAACCTCGAAAGGATGCAGATATATTCGTCTTAACTAAGGTTGCCTGCGCAGATGTTACATACTTAAAAAAACGATTCAATGCAGCAAAGCCACATTTAGGGCAAACAATAGCATCATACTTCAACGGATCCATATTCTGATAAATCGGTCTCAAATCCGTATTCAAGCTTTGTAATTTCACTTTACCTGACTTTACTGTTTTCGTTTTAAATTCACTATCGCATACAGGACAGTTAAAGGTCTTATCAAATATTACATCTTCTTCTGAAAATGCATCCTTTTCAGATTGAACGTTTCCCTTTACTGCTTCCTTTTCCTTTGCTTCATATACGTCCATTCCAGACAGATTACCAAGGCCAAATGCCTCTAATCCTGAAAATAAATTAGCCAAGATTAATCCCCCATTCCTTTGTTATTGCTTTACCATTGTTATTACTTTACCTTTGTTATTACATTACCTTTGTTTATCTTTCCTGCCGGTTACTCTGGTTTATAGGAACTCTTCAGGGATACAATTCGATTAAATACCGGTTTTTCGGATGTAGAATCTTTCATATCCAAACAGAAAAAGCCCTGTCTTAAAAACTGGAAGCTGTCCGGTGCCTTAGCCTCTGCAATACTTGGTTCTACATAGCATTCCTTTAGCACAGTTATTGAATTAGGATTCAAATTAAGGCTTCCATCTTCGTTATAAACACCTTTTGCTTCATCAACAATATTTTCATATAAACGAGCCTCAACCTGAACAGCTGTTTTTGCAGCTACAAAGTGGATGGTTCCCTTTACCTTACGTCCATCATTACTGTTCCCGCCCTTTGTTGCCGGATCATAGGTGCAATGTACTTCAGTCACCCTTCCACTCTCATCGGTAATAAAGTCATTACATTTCACAAAATAAGCATTCATTAATCTTACTTCATTACCCGGGAATAGACGGAAGTATTTCTTAGGAGGCGTGGCCATAAAGTCATCACGCTCAATATAAAGCTCTCTGCCAAATGGTATTGTTCTTGTTCCCATCTCAGCATTTTCCTGATTATTCGGTGCTTCCAGATACTCAATCTGATCCTCTGGATAATTTGTAATTACTAATTTTACCGGATCTAAAATGGCCATAATACGGGGTCTTTTCAACTTAAGATCCTCACGGATACAGTACTCCAGCATCGCATAATCTACCGAGCTCTGACTCTTAGAAACGCCACATAACTCCATAAACATCTGGATCGATTCCGGTGTAAAGCCTCTTCTACGAAGCGCACTGATAGATACCAATCTTGGATCATCCCATCCATCTACGATGCCTTCTTCCACCAATCGTTTAATGTATCTCTTTCCTGTGATAACATTTGTTAAATACATTTTTGCAAATTCGATCTGCTTTGGTGGTATCTCATATTCTAATTCCCTGACTACCCAATCATATAAAGGACGATGATCTTCGAATTCCAAGGTACAGATAGAATGGGTGATACCTTCAATCGCATCCTCAATTGGATGTGCAAAATCATACATCGGATAAATGCACCATTTATCACCTGTATTATGATGAGAAATCTTCGCCACACGGTAAATTACCGGATCACGCATGTTTATATTAGGAGAAGCCATATCAATCTTTGCACGAAGCACCTTAGAGCCATCCGGATATTTACCTTCCTTCATCTCTTCAAATAACTTAAGGCTCTCTTCAATACTTCTGTCACGATAAGGGCTGTTCTTTCCAGCCTCAGTTAAGGTGCCACGATATTCCCTAATCTCTTCTGCGGTAAGATCACAGACAAAGGCCTTACCTTTCTTTATTAATTTTACTGCCGCCTCATACATTTGGTCGAAATAATCAGATGCAAAGAATAAACGATCTTCAAAATCACCGCCGATCCATTTTACATCTTTAATGATAGAATCAACAAATTCAGTCTTTTCCTTGGTAGGGTTCGTATCATCAAAACGAAGATTGAACTTACCCCCATATTTTTTCGCCAGTCCATAGTTTAAAAGAATTGACTTTGCATGTCCGATATGAAGATATCCATTTGGTTCCGGAGGGAATCTTGTAACGATAGATTTCATTTTTCCCTCTTCCAAATCCTTATCAATAATCATTTCAATAAAATTTTTAGAAACCTTTTCTGTCCCCTCCGGTTCTCTGCCCTCAATTATTTCTTTATTATCCATGAAGTCCTCCTGGTCATTTATTCTTAAAGCATCTATCTAATGCTTGCTAATGCTTGTATTTTACCCAATTTTAAGATAATAAACTAATTATTTCCTTATAATAAATAGATATTCTTTATAATACCACAGTTCTTCCTAAGTTAAAAGCCCAAAATAAAAAACCAGATACAGTAAAATCGGCTCATAAACCCCGTTATTTTAAGCATTGTGAACAATGCAGATAGCAATATTCAGATTTTAAAAAGCTACCAATGGTGTATCATTAACAGGAGAGCAGAAGGTTAAAACACCCTTCCTACTCTCCTGCCTGTATACACTATGATTTGGCGGCTTCTAATACTTTAATCCGTATCCCACCGGAAACATTACCTGCTCTGTCCTAATATCTTCAACCTTTGCGTAGTAGGGCATCGGTAAAGTTCCTTTAAAGCTGTTCTTTCCTATAAGTACATTTGCCACCCCATCACCTTCACTTCCAGGTAAGTAGCACATAACAATACCGTCCCACTGCTTCATATAATCGCTGAGGATTACATTTCTTCCTGCTACAATACAGGCTATGGTCGGATGACCCAAGCTTTTGGCAAAGTCGATTGCTTTGGCATTACCATCGAGACCAAGCTCTCCGGTAATACTGATATCCGCACTGTCACCAATCCATTCAGCGTATGGTTTTTCTCCCAGGCATAATAATGTCAGATCGGCATCCGCTGCTTTTTCAGGATCAGTGATAATCGTCAGATCGTATTCCTCTCCAAGTTCAATCAGTCCGTCCAGTATCGTCTTTCCCTCCGGTAGCGACTTGCGACCGTTGTTATCTGCATCTGAACTCCCTTGCCAGGTAATTGTCCAGCCGCCGCACTGCACTCCAACATCATTTGCCGCGGGCCCTGTTACATATATTTTTGTTCCTTTCTTAATCGGCAGCACCTTGCTATCGTTCTTTAATAAAACTAGGCTTTCTTCTACCAATGTTCTAGCTAACTCCCGGTATTCCTGTGAACCGACACTGCTAACAGCAGTTGTTACCTTCTCCATCATCGGGTCATCCAGAATTCCCATCGCCTTCTTCACCGTAAGGATTCGTCTGACAGCATCATCCACACGATCGGCGGGAATTTTACCATCATTTACTGCTTCAACGATATATTTCCTGCATACCTCAAAGTCTGTAGCCTCCATCAGCATATCAATCCCGGCGTTAATTGCAGTAATCGTCTGCTCCCTTAGGCTGTCACCGGGTATATTATGTATTGAGTCCCAATCACTTACGATAAAGCCCTTAAAGCCCATATCATTTTTTAAAACGGATATATACTTCTCATTCGCATGCATCTTAATTCCGTTCAAACTACTGTGGCTGAGCATAATGGTCATAACACCGGCATCGATCGAAGCTTGATAAACCTCTAATAAATCTTGTATTTCAGCATCTGTAAGCTGAGCATCACCACGGTCAATCACCCGGTTTACCCCATCCAGCGTTTCTCCTGTTCCATATAAAACATTGCCGTCTGCAAAAAAATGTTTTGCACATGGAAGGATACCTCCATCAATCAATCCCTTGGAATACGATGTGCCTAGCTCCTTAGTGATACTTATTTCCGAGGAATAACTTTCATAGGTACGCCCCCATCTCGGATCCTGCGCTGCGGCTAAACACGGCGCAAAGTTCCAGAGCATACCTGTTAGCTTTGCTTCATTCGCTACTGCTAATCCCATCTGATAGGTTAAATCCTTATCATTAGCAGCACCGATACCTATATTATGCGGAAATATGACCGCTCCTTCACAGGTATTAACCCCATGAACTGCATCATTTCCGTATATGTAAGGAACACCTGCCTCTGAGCTCATGGCATCACTCTGATATTTTAAAATCAGATCTTTCCATTCGGACGCATTCAAAGAATTCTCACCATAGGTAGAAAGAATACTGCCGTAGCAGTTCTGCTTCATATTAATATTCGATATATTGTATACTGCTCCCTGCACCATCTGAGCCGCTTTTTGATCCAAGGTTAATCTTGCAAGAATATCTTCTACCGAAGTGCTGTTTAACTTATTATCACTACTTACCTCTTCATCACTACTTACATTACTATCCTTACTTACATTATTATCTTTGGTGACTGTATTATCTGATGTAGCAGCCACATTCCCAGTTGTTTTATCCTTGTTATCAGGCTGACTTCCACTGCAGCCTGAAAGAGCAAGAACAAATGTCATAAGTATCCCAATCAATCTTCGTTTCATTTCTAAACTCTCCCTCTTAATGTAATATTTTAGAAGTATCAATTTATAACATTACCAAGCGAATAATGTAAATAAATATACATTATTCCTATAATTTTACTCCTTTCCAAAACAATACGCAATTATATTTTAAACTTAAATTTGAAACATGATTTTCGTAAATTGGGATCCTTCTTTCATTTTTAGATATAATAATAGGGGCTAGTTACTCAACTTACTAATAGTTAGTTGAGTAACTAGCCCCTATTATTGATGATTACTCTCCAAAATCACTTGGAGTTTGTACACTATGGCATTTCTGAGGATTATATTATTTTCATTTTTATACTGTTCTATAGAAAATATGATCTCCTATTGTCTTGTATTTAGAATATTTTCTTTTAACACTGCTTGAACTGTACTTATTGGAAAAGCAGAGGTATTTGCCAATATTGTTCGTTCCTTCTAAAGCTGACTTCGCTGCCTTGATCGCTTTTGTCAAAGCTTCTCTTTCTGCCATTACATTTCTCGTACCAAACTTACCGGTATCATAGGATTTTAATGCAGAGGCTAAGGGGCTTAATCCGGTTTTCTTATTTTTAACTGTGACAGAAAACTGTACTGCCCATTTACGATCATAGATTACTTCTTTAATTGTATTTACATGGTAGTAGGCTTTACTATCCAATCTATTTAGTACGACATTTGCAACTGCAAGCATGCCTTTATAGGATTGGTTTCCTGCCTCTGCATAAACTAAAGATGATAATAACCTTAAATCAGATTTTGAATAGCTTGTTGTTGAAACTGTTTTAGCTGCAGTTTTCGTTGCAGTAGCTTTTGTTGTTGTAGCTTTCGTTGTTGTAGCTTTCGTTACAGCTTGTTGCGTTGTTTTTACGCTGGTATTTAGTGTGTCTCCGGATTCGGCTGCTACTGCCTTAACCGGGATCAATGCTGTATTGTTTTCTATATTTATTATATTATCTATCGGTGCAGAGTCTTCTTTCGTATTAATTGCCTCTTTTTCTTCATTAATAACTTCAGTCGTTACTCCTGTTGTTGCTGTTCTTGCTTCATCATTTAACGTTTCAACCAGGTAATCTGCGTTATCTTCCTTATCGCCATTCACTTCCTGGACGTCATTTGTAGCTGCATATACAGTTGCAGATAACCCAAAAGTAAATAAGGCCGTTGAGGCCATAAGTATAAGCACTTTCATCAGGTAATTCTTCCACTGTATCCTATTTGTTAAAATCATATAATATCTCCTATAACTATTAAGGTTTTCGTAATATTTATTACGAGTTTGTAACATTTATGTAATAATTATATCATAAAAAAAAGAACATAGATTATCAATAAATTCATAATCTATGTTCCTTCTTAATTATATATATCTATATTTTCATACGATTCTTTATAAAACAACCATAAACTTAATTCTCAGATTGCTCCTGCCTATATTTCGCTAAAAGAAGATCCAGCATACGACCATAGCTTTTCACGCCGTCTTCCTGGGCGTTTGCTTTTAAGTAGGTATCATTAATATTATTTGAGATGGCACTGACTGTCGTATCATCATACTGCTGCCAATATGCTGAATTCGCTCTAATATCCTTAATCACACCTTCTGAATAAATAGCTCTGATTGTGAAATACCGATCCGGATCCTGCTCATATAAAGCATTGCCTGCAATCACTAAGGCGAGCATGGTACTGCTGTATTGTAAATCAGCATCATCCGATTTCATACCTGCAAGATAAGCAATAAAATTTGCTTCATCCTCTCTCATAAATCCCCGAAGGTGAGCAAGTTCATGCATCATAGTAACCGGAATATTATAATCTGGAATATCTATATTGACATTCGCTTCTGTGGTAAACGGGAAGAAAATTCCCGTAATCTCAGTATGGGACATTAAACTCGACAGAAGTACCGGCTTAGGTGCTGCATAGGAGCCTCCCAGAATTGGAAAGTCCTTTGAAAGACTCGTAAAGGCCTCATTCGCCAATTTTGCTGTTTGATAGCTGCTTTGGGCTAACTGAAATACCCCTTCTGCATCCCTTCCTATGGTTTTATCTCGCAGCTCGTTCGCTTGTACCGCAAGGCTCTTTGTCAATGCATACAACTCATCCTCTGTTGATTCCTTAATCACCAAATCAGAATAAGTGCTAAAGGTGGCACGGTAATAATTGATTCCTGCCAGCATCGTATATAAAAATAATATAACACTTACAAGGCATAGCACATTTAAAATACCCTTTATAAAAATTTGTTTTCTATTTTCTTTGTACAGCATCAGCTTCACGATGAAAAGCACAATTCCCCCGAAACAAAGTATGGGAAATGTAAAAATAATAATCTCGGCGATGGAGAAGGGGACGAATCCAAATAAGGTTGATATAGGCTGTGAGATCCATTTGTAAACATGTTTGGCATAAATTTCTTCCGCGAAATAACGACTACTTCTTGCCAGTAACGTCAATGCAATAGAAATAGGAATGAGCGATAATACGTAACTACGTTTGTAATAGAAAAGTTTCTTCATGAGTTCACCCCCGAAAGCAATACCGATATAGTTACCCGTACTTTATAGTAGCATTATTCGACACCGCTTGCAATATTACATTTCCCAAATTGTTAGGTAATCACAGCCAGGGTTACCTTTTTTTCGATAAAAAGGGCAGGTTTACCTAAAAAGGAACCTGCCCGACTTGTGTTTGATTTGATCAAGATATTAACCCGTCTTGAAAAGCTAGGACTTAATCAAGTTATTATGAAACAAGTTATTTAAAACTTAGGTACAACAGCACCCTGGTATGTGTCTTCAATATATTTCTTAACTGCGTCACTTTGAAGTGCTGCCAATAAAGCTTTGATATCTTCTCTTGCTTCGTTTCCTGCCTTAACCGCTATTATATTACCATAAGTTTCAGCTGCGATAGAATCCTTATCTTCAAAGGCAATGGCATCGTTTGCTACGTTAAGTCCAGCCTCAATTGCATAATTTCCATTGATAACTGCCATGTCAACATCTTCTAAAGAACGTGCCAGCTGAGCAGCTTCAATTTCAATAACGTCAATATTCTTTGGATTTTCTACGATATCATTCTTAGTTGCATTTAAGCCCGCACCTTCTTTTAACTTAATAAGGCCATTTGCTTCCAGTAACAGAAGTGCTCTTGCTTCGTTTGAAGCATCATTAGGTACTGCAATCTGTGCTCCATCTGTTAAAGCATCAAGGGAAGCTGACTTGCCTGGATAGATTCCGAATGGTTCATAATGAATGATACCTGCTGAAACTAAATCCATATCATTTTCTGTATTAAACTGATCTAGGTAGGGCTGATGCTGAAAATAATTGGCATCTAAATCTTCACTGTCAAGTGCCAGGTTTGGTTGAACATAATCCTGGTATTCAATGATTTCAAGCTCATAACCTTCCGCTTCCAGGATTGGTCTTGCTTGTTCCAAAATCTCTGCATGCGGTGTTGTACTTGCCCCTACAACAATTTTCTTATCAACCTTATCCTTTGTTCCACAACCAACGAGGGTTGCTCCAATTAAGGTGAAAACTAATAATACTGCAACAATTTTTTTCATAATATCCTCCTCTTTCCACAACTTGGTAATAGTTTTATAAACGTTTATCTGTACGTTTCATCCAGCTCTCACCTAACTCCTGAATTAATTGTACAATTAAAACCAAGATAATTACTGTGACAACCATAATTCCTGTCTGGTATCGGTAATAACCATAACGAATTGCAATGTCACCTAAACCGCCTCCACCAACAAAGCCTGCCATAGCAGAATAGCTTAAAATTGTTGTGACAGCGATTGCCGCGCCAATAATGAGTGACGGCATTGCCTCAGGTATTAATACCTTTAAAATAATATTCATTGGCGTTGCTCCCATACTTTGAGCAGCCTCTATGACGCCCTTATCCACCTCTTTTAATGACGATTCCACCAATCTTGCGATATAAGGGGCTGACCCGATGATCAGGGGAGGAATCACAGCTGAAGGCCCTAAGGTCGTTCCAAGAATAAATCTGGTAAATGGCATAACAGCAATTAATAAAATAATAAACGGCACTGATCTAACGAAATTTACGATAACACCCAAAACCTTATTTAATGGTACAAAAGGTGCAATACCATCCTTATCTGTTACAACTAGCAGTACGCCTAAAGGTAATCCGATGGCATAAGCAATTAAAGAGGAAACTATGGTCATATATAAGGATTCCAGAATTCCCATACCTAACATTTTAACTACAGCTTCACTGAACATCGCCCTTCACCTCCTCATACGGTATCTCATTAACGCTAAGATAGTTCATGATACGCTTTCTTCCTGTTTCATCATTTGGCAGCTGAATTACCATCTGTCCAAATGCCCGTCCATCAATATCCTTGGTGTCTGCAAATAAAATATTAACAGGGGTTTTACACTCCAACACCATATTTGCAATCACAGGTTCAAAGGAAGTCCTTCCGTCAAATATAATACGGCATTTATGCTCCCCTTCAAAGGTATCTATGTGAGTTTCACCTGAAAATACAAGCTGTTTTGCAATCTTAGATTTTGGTCGTACGAACACTTCCTCCACCTCTCCCAATTCCGCTATATGGCTTTGGTCAATAATAGCAACACGATGACAAATCTCTTCGATAACACTCATTTCATGGGTAATAACGATTACAGTGATACCTAGCTTCTGGTTGATTTCCTTCAGAAGATTGAGTATAGAACGGGTTGTTGTTGGATCCAGCGCACTGGTAGCCTCGTCACAGAGCAGCACCTTTGGATTGGTTGCTAAAGCTCTGGCAATTGCAACACGCTGCTTCTGACCTCCGGATAGTTGTGCCGGATAAGCCTTAGCTTTATCAGAAAGACCTACTACCTCCAGAAGTTCCAAAGCACGTTTTTTTGCTTCTTTTTTTGGTACACCTGCGATTTCCAATGGGAAACAGATATTTTGAAGGGCATTCCTCTGCATTAACAAATTAAACTGTTGAAAGATCATACCCATAGATTGTCTTGCTTTTAATAAATCCCTTTCCGGAAGAGTCCCTAAATCAGCTCCATCAAATATTACTGCCCCTGACGTTGGCTTCTCCAAGAAGTTAATACAACGTACCAAGGTACTCTTACCGGCACCGCTAAGACCGATAATACCAAAGATCTCACCTTGGTTGATGGTTAAATTAATATCGTCCAGCGCTTTTACTACATTATTCTTACTTTGAAATACCTTGCCCAGCCCCACAAGCTGAACAATCGGATATTCATTTTTCATGACCCACCTCCACTTTAATTCCAATACCTTATTACAATTTCTTTCGATTTTATTTACTCAAAATTCATTACTCTATCAGGCCTGATTGCTAATAATGTCATTTTTCCAGCTATTTCGCAAAAAAAGCAGGACAGCCTCGATAAGCTTCCTGCACTATATTCCATCATTCATACGGAGGAAATTAACGCTCCTTGTGCATCATGAAAACATCACATTCACTTATCATGTAAATATGGGACTTTGGCATGCTGCACATACCGCACATATTAAAACACATTGCCTTGAATGATGTTCTCATAATATTTCCTTCCGCATTTTTATTAAATTTCTACGTCTTGCGTAATGTCGATAGTATACTCTAGCATCCGCCCTTTTGTCAACGATTTTTTCTCATTACCATAGCACCAATGTACTCCGGTAAATATCAGTATCATCCGACCGAATTACTCTTCTCCTAATAATAGTGGTGCTTTCGGGTCATGGCGAAGACTATTCTGCAGAATGGATTTATCACTATGATTAGCATAGCAATAAACACAGCCATGCATACAGGTATTATAAACCCCAATATCAACACTTTGAATACAGGTACACCCTTCTCTTTGATTCCCATCTGATTTCGCAAGAATCGGGTGCCCGCATATGCTCTCGATAAGCTCTCTGTCAATACATGCAGCTGGGCGAACACCTTCCTCCATAAGTACCTCTTTCTCACAGCAAGCCCTAAGCTCTATATCATATTTTCTTCCGATCGCTACCAGCTCTCTTGTTATCTGCTGCATCTGCAACTCAGAAGTAGGCAAAATCACACTTTCCTTTACTTCCTTACTTAGTTTTTTGTAAATATCACAGAAGCTGATCTCACAAACCTTGGTATCTCCCTGCAATTCACGGCATAAGTTCTCAAAACACTCTATATGATATTGGAATGTAAGTTCACGGTTTATAATGATGGGATCATACCGCCACACTACCCTTTCCCTACCTATTCTATGGGAGAGTTCTTGGAAGGTTGTTACCAGTTCCTTTTTCTCACGAATATGCCTTTCTATCTGCTTTCCATAAGGAGTCAGAGTATATTGGAAATAGTATTGGTACCCCATATTATCTATCTGGGGCAGATACTTCATCAAATTCAAAGGATCCTTCGTCCAAAATACGATGCACTCAATGTTTTCTGGATTTAACTCAATGTTACGTATTTGATGATAGTTCATTGGATTTCTGGTTAATACATACCCTTCCTGTAGACGATTCATGAACCATTCGGAGTAATAGCTTGGAATATCTGTCCGTCTGGATGCCGACAAAATCATAGACTCACCTTTGTCCTCTCTGATAAAAATTTCGTTCAAGAGCCTGCTACTAAGTATGAAAGATCGCAGCTTTAAATTATGCAATTGCCAGTAAAAGCTCTGGCCATTAAGTACTTATGATTCCATAGCCATTTGAGAAGCTCTTTTCGCATGAATATA
>JAQZBD010000195.1 GCA_029239235.1 Herbinix sp. | reverse complement strand
TTTACCATGGTAGGTGAATTGAAGGAAGATGGTAAAATTGCAGGAAATTCTTCGAATGCAATGGGCAGCTTTGAGTACGAAGCGATCAAAAGAGTATAATCCTAGAGGCAAATATACCAGCAGCGTATATTTGCCTCTATTATCGTTATTTCTATTTAAGTGGTGGCTCGTGTCACATATCGCTTAATTGCATCAAAGCTTTCCTTGCTGAGAATATGCTCCATCCGGCATGCATCCTCTGAAGCTGTCTTTTTATCAACACCCAGCTGTTCCAGCCAGGAAGAGAGGATAAAATGACGTTCATAAACGATTTCTGCCATTTCTTTGCCTGATTCTGTTAAATAGATAAATCCCGCATCTGTAACAGTAATATAATTCTTCTCACGAAGATTCTTCATAGCCACGCTGACACTGGATTTTTTAAAACCCATTTCCGAGGCAATATCAACAGAGCGTACAACAGGAAGAGTTTTGCTCAGTAACAGGATGGTTTCTAAATAGTTTTCTGCAGATTCATTGATTTGCATTTTACTTACCTCGATTCATCAGTTAGTCATGTAAAACTTAAGTTAGTATAGCATGCGACAAAAGAGAAAGCAAATGAAAAATTTGATTATAACTTCATGTAAATAATTGGTTGATTTGTTGAAATAATTTGATAAAAAATAATCAAAAAAGTTCTTGACGACTGGTAGAAATTAGTCTATACTAACCCTATAAGAGCAAATGAAAATCATTATCAATAAAGAAAGAAGATGACATATATGCCTTTGACAATGGTGAAAATAGGGGAACCGAACATAATTAAAAAGGTTGGCGGTAAAGAGGATACAAGAAGATTTCTGGAGAATTTGGGCTTTGTATCAGGAGGAACAGTAACCGTTATTTCTGAGATAGGCGGTAATATGATCGTTAATGTAAAGGACTCAAAGGTAGCAATTGGTAAGGATATAGCCAATAAAATATTGGTTTAATTCATAATAAGTGAATCAGCCTGCTGATTCTCTTATTAACGTTATTCATTGAACATATTGATATCTAAAAAGGATATATAAATATAGTACATAGTGAAGGAGTAGGGAGCATGACGTTAAAAGAAATACCAGTTGGTCAAAGTGTGAAAGTTGTAAAGCTTTCCGGTGATGGCCCGGTGAAAAGAAGGATTATGGATATGGGAATTACAAAGGGTGTTGATGTATTTGTTAGAAAAGTAGCGCCTCTAGGTGATCCAATTGAAGTGACAGTAAGAGGATATGAGTTGTCCTTACGAAAAGAAGATGCTCAGATGATTGAAGTGGAGTAAATTTTTACCTAAGAGTTAGATGAAACTAACAGTAAGAAGGGTGAACTAACTTCTGCATAAAAGCAAACAAAACATTTTAATAAAAGGAGAGTAGATATGTCAATCAAGATAGCATTAGCCGGCAATCCCAACTGCGGAAAGACTACATTATTCAACGCTTTAACAGGTTCGAATCAATTTGTAGGAAACTGGCCGGGTGTAACGGTAGAGAAAAAAGAAGGTAAGCTGAAAAAAGCATATAAACCAAAGGATTCTGAGGATGTAGTTATCATTGACCTCCCTGGAATCTATTCCTTATCACCATATACCTTAGAAGAAGTTGTTGCCAGAAATTATCTGCTGACAGAACGTCCGGATGCAATATTAAATATCGTAGACGGAACTAATCTGGAACGTAATCTGTATCTTTCCACACAATTGATGGAGTTAGGTATTCCTGTGGTTATGGCTGTTAATATGATGGATATCGTAGAGAAAGAAGGCGATAAAATTCATATAGAGATGCTTAGCAAGAAGCTTGGCTGTGAAGTCGTAGAAATCTCTGCATTAAAAGGGAAAGGTCTTGAAGAGGCTGCAAAAAAAGCTGTCGAGCTTGCAAAGAAAAAGGATGCAGCTGTATTAGTACATAAGTTTGCCAAAGAAGTTGAAAAGGTTTTGGATACAATTGAAGAAAAACTTAGTTCTGATATTCCGGATGCTCAGAAACGCTTTTATGCAATTAAGCTATTTGAAAAAGATGAAAAAATTGGTTCTCAGATGAAGCAAGTACCGGATCTGAGTGCAGAGATAAACCAGATTGAAGCTGATATGGATGATGATACAGAAAGCATTATTACAAATGAACGTTATGTATATATCTCTTCCATTATTAATGAATGTCGCAGTAAGCAGAAAAAAGCAAAGCTAAATACATCTGATAAAATTGATAGAATTGTAACAAATCGTTGGTTGGCTCTGCCCATTTTTGCAGTGGTTATGTTTCTTGTTTATTATATCTCAGTAACTACCGTAGGAACCTGGGCTACAGATTGGGCAAATGACGGAGTATTCGGAGATGGCTGGAGCTTCTTTGGGTTAGCAGTACCCGGCGTTCCGGTGATTGTTGAAGCAGGACTGAGTGCAATTGGTGTAGCCGGCTGGCTCCAAGGTCTGATTCTCGACGGTATTGTAGCCGGTGTTGGTGCAGTACTTGGTTTTGTTCCTCAGATGCTCGTACTCTTTGTGTTCCTGGCATTCTTAGAAGCCTGCGGATATATGGCAAGAGTTGCCTTCATCATGGATCGTGTTTTCCGTAAGTTCGGTCTTTCCGGTAAATCCTTTATTCCGATGTTAATTGGAAGTGGATGTGGTGTTCCTGGAATCATGGCTTCCAGAACAATTGAAAGTGATCGTGACCGGAAGATGACAATTATGACAACCACATTTATTCCTTGTGGAGCTAAGCTTCCGATTATAGCATTAATTGCAGGTGCTTTATTTGACGGCGCATGGTGGGTATCACCTAGTGCATATTTCGTTGGAATAGCAGCGATCATTTGCTCCGGAATTATGCTTAAGAAAACAAAGTTATTTTCAGGAGATGTATCACCTTTCGTAATGGAGCTTCCAGCTTATCATATGCCTACAATCGGCAATATATTAAGAAGCACCTGGGAACGTGGATCTTCCTTCATTAAAAAAGCAGGTACCATCATTCTTCTTTCCACCATCGTTGTATGGTTTACTTCCTACTTTGGTTGGATTGATGGACAGTTCAGAATGCTGGAGAGTGCAGAATTTGATCAAAGTATTTTAGCAAGATTAGGTAGCTTGGTTAGCTGGATTTTCATTCCTCTCGGCTGGGGAAATTGGAGATCAACAGTTGCGGCCATCACCGGACTTGTGGCGAAAGAAAATGTTGTTGGAACCTTTGGTATTCTCTATGGCTTCGCAGAAGTAGCAGAAGATGGAGCAGAGATCTGGGGAACTCTTGCAGGCAGTATGACAATGGTGGCAGCGTATTCCTTCCTGGTATTCAACCTTCTTTGTGCACCATGCTTCGCAGCAATGGGAGCAATTAAGAGAGAGATGAATAATACAAAATGGTTCTGGATTGCTGTAGGATATCAAACAGGTCTTGCTTATCTGGTATCACTTTGCATCTATCAAATCGGTACTTTAATAACAACCGGCAGCTTTGGAATCGGAACAGTAGCAGCATTTATTATTGTAGCAATTTTCATCTACATGTTAGTTAGACCACAAGGTAAGAAAAAAAACACAATTGAATTAAAATCCTTGGCAGGAGCCAATAAATAAATCAACACATTGCAGGCCTGCACCTTTCGGTGTGGGCTTGCGACATAAAAGGAGGTCATATATGGGAACATGGATTGTAGGTATCGCATTGCTTGCTATTGTAGCATTAATTATTCGCAATATAGTTCAAAAGAAAAAGCAGGGAAAATCACAATGTGGAGAAGGCTGCGGTAATTGCGGTGGATCTTGCCATTAACAAAGGTAGTAAAAGGTCATAATATATAGTTCATTCGGATCAGGAGACAAGGATGCAAAAAAATGTAATTATTGAAAAACTGAAGGAACGAGGCTGTAGGATTACAAAGCAAAGACTCATACTGCTTGACATCATATTAGAAAACCAATGTTCCTGCTGTAAAGAAATTTATTATAAAGCCTCCCGCATCGATGATGGAATTGGCACTGCCACGGTTTATCGTATGATGAATACCTTAGAGGAAATCGGTGCAATTAATAGAAAAAACGTGTATCAGCTGGCACCGGCCGAGGAGGATTTTTCAGATGAGGATTATGAGATTAAACTGGAAGATGGAAGTACTTTGATGTTTACGAATCAAGATTGGCAATCAGTGATTAGAGCGGGGTTAATTGCCGGCGGTTATATTAGACATGAAGAAGCTTTCTTGGTAATGGCAAAATAAGAATACAAAAGATAATTCTATGACAGAGAAGGGAATACTATGGACGAGGTTGTAGAATGTAAAAACTCCGGTGACATGATTGATTATCACGAAATTATCGAATGTATCATTAGTGCATTAGATGCTAAGGATTGTTATACAGCAGGACATTCTCAGCGTGTAAGCGACATGGCGCTTAAAGTATGTAACTTAATTGGATTAAAGCAAAAGGATGTCGAACGCATACATATAGCGGCACATTTGCATGATATCGGAAAAATAGGAATACCGGATGCGATATTGAATAAGGCTGATGTTCTCACTCAGGAAGAATGGGAAACAGTAAAAAGACATCCGCAGATAGGTGCAGGAATACTAAGCAAATCCCAGCATTTGAATGATCTTAAAGATATTGTACTCTACCATCATGAGAGATATGATGGGCGCGGTTATCCCAATGGGTTAGTCGGCACTAACATACCTTTGGGTGCACGAATTGTTGCTATCTGCGATTCCATCGATGCCATGACTTCCGAGAGAAGCTATAGAAAATCACATTCCTTGGAATATTGCTATTTGGAAATCAAAAAGAATCTTGGAACAATGTATGATCCAATCATTGGGCAGTATGTACTGGAACACTGGGATGAAGTAGTAAGTGATATCCTGATGGTATAGACAAAAAGAAGTATTGTCCGCATATAAATACTTTAGTTGAGGAATTATGATAGTAATAGCTTGGACTGATGAGAGGAGAATTACATGAGCCGTGAATTATTGCAGATCATAAAGCGGATTGATCAGGATAATATTGAGATAAAAATTGCGCTGCAATGTGCACCTTTGCTTACCGGAATTAAAATATCCAATCTTTTAATCGTGGCGACAGGTAATGCACAACAGGTATTTCAAGGGTTTCAAGGCACTCCGATTGCTATGTGTGTCCTAAGCAGAACAAAACATAAAACTGTTTTTTTTCTATATCGTAAGGATAAGCTGGAAGGATATCTTAATTCTTCTAAGGTACAGGATTTATTAAAATATTTTGGGTATCAATCCCTAAGTTTAAATTTAGTGCTAAAGGAATGCAGCAGACGATATCGGCAATATGTGGCAGATGAAAAAGAGTTTCCCCATGAATTAGGACTTCTACTTGGATATCCGGTGGAGGATGTTATTGGTTTTATTGAAAATCAAGGGAAAAATCCATTGTACACAGGATATTGGAAGGTTTACAGTAATGTAATTGAAACAAAAAACCTTTTTGAAAAATATAATCAAGCCCAGGAGACCGTGGTTCGGATGATATACAGCGGGTTTGGTGTTCAGAATATATTAAAGATATACCATGGGATACAATATTGTGAGGTAGTTGTTTAACAGGAGGAATCAATGAGTGTTGTAATTATTGGAGGGCATGACCGTATGGTATGCCAATATATGAAGATTTGCAAAGAATATAAGTGCAAAGCAAAGGTATTTACACAGATGTCAGGAAATCTTCGCAGTCAGATCGGAAGCCCTGACCTAATTATATTGTTTACAAACACAGTGTCACATAAAATGGCAAAGTGTGCTGTAACGGAAGCAGAACGAGTAAATGCGGATATTATCAGATGCCATACCAGCAGTGGAACAGCATTAAGTGAAATTCTGGAAAGCAAATGCAGCACCTGTACAAAGAATAAGAAGGATTGTTTAAAGGAATGCTGTTACTAAAATGAAATAGTTAAATGTATATAAAAATAATCAGGGTTAGCTGCCAATGACAGCTGGCCTTTTTTTTGTTCTTTGTGAAATGTGGTGAAATGGGAAAGAATGAGCCGAAGAAAGTATAGAAAAAATAACTAATAAAAATCCGATTAACAGGTCTGTATTTTGTTATTTTTTAGTCTGTATCGTAATAGAAGCCGAAATACTGTTTTTGATATACTGAATTTGTCTTAAAGAGGCCACAAAATATGAATCCTATATCATTATGATATGAATGCAGAAAGGTTGGCAAGATGAATAAGGTAATTTTACATATTGATCGGGAGAGGGGCATAATAGCACCGGAGCTCCATGGGCAGTTTATAGAGTTCCTGGGTAGTTGCATCTACGATGGAATTTGGGTCGGAGAAGACTCTGAGATACCGAATTACGAGGGGCTGCGTAAGGAAATTGTCGATGGCTTTAAGGAGCTGGAACCACCAATCATTCGTTGGCCGGGAGGGTGTTATGCAGACACCTATCATTGGCGATCCGGAGTAGGAAAGAGAGAAGAACGTCCGGTAACCTACAATGAGAATTTTGGAACCTTTGAAATAGATACAAATCAGTTTGGAACACATGAGTTTATGAAGCTTTGTCAGTTGGTTGGAGCAAAGCCATGGCTAAATATTAACCTGTTAAGCGGTAGTGTGGCAGAGATGCGAGATTGGATGGAATACTGTAACCGCAAGGACGCTACCGTAGTTGCTCAGGAGAGAGCAGAAAATGGTTCAAAGGAAGCCTTTGATGTAGAATATTGGGGTATTGGCAATGAGGTCTGGGGTGGCGGTGGAACGATGACACCAGAAACCTATGCGCTGGAATATCGAAAGTATGCCACAGCTTTTCCTAGCTTTGCATCAGTAGATAACTTCTTTACAAAACCGCCTGTTATGAAGAGAATCGCCAGCGGACCCGATGGGAATAAACCTAAGGAGAGGGTAGCCTGGACAAAGGATTTCTTTCGTGAAATGGCCAAATACAGACAAGTGGCAGTAGATGCTTATGATCTTCACTTTTATAACTGGAATATGAAGAATCCTGGTCAAAGTGAAATTGAATTCAACGAAGCCGAATGGTATGAGGTGATTGGTAGTTGTTTTGAACTGGAAGATGTGATTAAAGAGCAGTATGCATTAATCCAGGAGGGAATGAGATTATATCCTGAAGCAGAAGGATTCTTCAAGAGT
>JAQZBD010000007.1 GCA_029239235.1 Herbinix sp. | reverse complement strand
TTGCAAAAAAAGAACCCTTCACATAGAATAAACAAACTTCTATAAAAAGGTTCCTTCTGAATTTTCTTTAGAATGCACTTTTAGAATTTTTTCTCCATAAGCCAACATTCTCTTTTTATAGTTCTCCCTGTAATCGTTTCGTTCATTTTCAGTCATTTTCATATATACCCCATACTCAATATCACATTGTTCAAGTTTTGTTCCGCAATGAAGACAGATGGCGTCAGGTTTACGAGATACCATCCTATAGTTAAAACACTCTGGACAAATATAAATCTTTAACAAGCTATATTTCCCCTCTCTATGCAGTTCTATAATTGATGCTATTATACTACAGTTGGATTAGATTGTAAATACAAAATACGCGAAAATTGCTCATATATGTATATTTTATGTGAAAATGCTATTATTTTACACTATAAATTGCTTATTTCCAAAGAACCGTGATATAATATTGATATCGTGAGGAAATTGTGAGGATTTCGATTAGTATAGTATATTTGTTTGTTATCGTGGATTGTATATATAGCTAAAACACCCTTCAAAACAAACTATATTTCTCATGTAAAATAAAATAAATGAAATAAATGATCAGATATATAACACAGTAAAATATAATTTTAATACAAAACTGACTATCAAAACGAAAGCGAGATCTCATATGAAGAATCAAACATTATATCTTGAATGCTATTCCGGTATCAGCGGTGACATGACTGTAGCAGCTCTTCTTGACCTAGGAGCAGACGAAAGAGTTCTCTTAGAAGGATTACAGAGCCTTAAAGTCGATGGTTATCAAATTAAAATCGGCCGTAGACCTAAAAATAGTATTGATGCCTGCGACTTTGATGTAATTCTATCTAATCCAGAAACCTATGATCATGACCACCAAAATCACCATAGTCACGACCATATTCATAATAGCGACAATCATATCAATCACCATCACGACCACGACCACATTCACGACAATACCCACAACCACGACCACAGCAATAACCATATTCATGACCAAAGCCAGAGTAATAGCAATGACAAGCTACACCCCCATAAACATCTCCACCACAATAGCCCAGCTTTAGCCAAGTCCTCCCACCCCCATCTTATCCTTGGCCATCACGAACACCGTAATTTAATCGCAATCAATGACATAATCGATACCTCATCCATATCAGAACGAGCTAAACAGCTCGCAAAGCATATTTTCCTTATTATCGCCGAAGCCGAAGCAAAAGCCCATTCAAAACCATTAAATGAGGTTCACTTTCACGAGGTTGGCGCAATTGATTCCATTGTAGATATCGTAGCTGCTGCCATCTGTCTTGACAGCTTAAACATCACAGACGTTATTGTCTCAGAGCTCTACGAAGGAATGGGTCAGATTATGTGCCAGCATGGACTTCTACCAATCCCTGTACCTGCCGTTGTGAACATCACTTCGACACATCAATTACGTCTTCATATTACAAATGTTCAAGGTGAACTTGTTACTCCTACCGGAGCAGCAATTGTAGCAGCTATCAAGACAAAAGATACTTTGCCAAAAGATTTTCGAATTCATAAAATCGGTTTGGGTGCGGGTAAAAGAAATTATCCGGGAGCAAGTGGGATTCTCCGAGCAATGTTGATCGAAGACGCTTCAGACAACAAGACAAATACTACTTCTAACGATAAGGTATGGGTTTTGGAAGCTAATATCGATGATTGTACCGGTGAAGCCCTAGCTTTTACAATGGAGCTTCTGTTTCAGAAGGGTGCAAAGGATGTCTACTATACTCCTATCTTTATGAAGAAGAACCGCCCTGCTTATATGATTGGTGTTATTTGTAGCGAGGAGCATATCCCTGCGATGGAGCATATCCTCTTTACCCATACAACGACCATCGGAATACGCAAGCACGAAGTGATCAGAACCATCCTTTCTCGTGAAATAAGGACAATTACCACTCCGTATGGAGAATCAAAGGTTAAGGTATGCCAATATGAAGATAGCACATACTATTATCCTGAATATGAAGATGTGAAACGCCTCGCCATATCCTCAGGACTTGATTACCTCACGGTTTACGAGCTTATCAAAAATATGGCAAAGGGTTAAAAAGTAATTATAATATATAAAAATTGAGAGTCTCATTACTTCAATGTAATGAAGACTCTCAATTATATATACCTGTGATAAGTACCCGTATTAAATTATAAAGACTTACAAAAAGCTACTGTTCCTGAAGTGCACATATTCTTAGTACCTTCACTATCCAATATACTCACATGCAGCCAATCCTGCAATTGCTCCATCGGATGCCGCCGTAGCCAGCTGCCTAACATTTTTTGTCCTGGTATCTCCGGCTACAAATATTCCTTCCGCATTGGTCTTACAATCCTCTTTACCAATAATATATCCACTCTGATCCAACTCAATCAAACCAGCGAAGATTGAATTATTCGGCACCTGTCCAATTGCGATAAATAATCCGCTGATTGAAATTGTTTGCTCCTCATCCGTTTTAATATCCTTTACCACAACACCTTCCAGAACCTCATCTCCCAATAATTTCGTAATATTGGAATTTAGTACGAATTCAACATTTGGCTTCTTTTTCAGGGTTTGAAGCAATTTCTCTTCTCCACGAAATGTTTCTCTTCTATGAATAACATATACCTTACTGCAATAAGAAGCTAAAAAGATAGCATCCTCCAGCGCCGTGTTGCCGCCACCATTGACCGCAACCGCCTTTCCTTTGTAAAATGCTCCATCACAGGTTGCACAGTAAGATATCCCCCTGCCAATCAACTCTTTCTCTTTCTCAAGTCCAAGAGGTCTATTCTTGGCACCTGTTGCCAGGATAACGGTTTTCGTCAGGTATTCCCCACCATCAGTAACTACTTTTTTCTCTTCCTCTTCTGCAAGGATTTTTAAAACCTTTTCAAACTTGATCTCAGCTCCCAGATCAAGGGTTTGCTGATATAGATTAGTGGCAAAATCATATCCGGATACCTTTTTGATTCCTGGGTAATTCTCTATTTCAAGTGTATTGATGATTTGCCCTCCATAGGTTTCTGCCTCAAATACCAGAACCTTTTTTCCGGCTCTTACCCCATAGATTGCAGCGGATAAACCCGCTGTACCTGCACCAACTATAATAATATCGTACATTATTTCACACCTTCCTATATCTCATTTATAAATATTTTAAAACAGTACTTTCACCGAAATGAATTACGCATTTCTTATCATATCAACAATTGCGTTCTTTGTCTTTAAACCAATTGATGAGGCAACAGCATTACCTTCTTTAAATAATATTAATGTAGGTATGGTCATTACTTTGTACTTCCTAGCTAACTCACTTTCATCATCTACATTAACCTTGCAAACCTTTACATCTGTTAGTTCCTTCGAAATTTCCTCTACAATCGGTGTAAGCATCCTGCAGGGTCCGCACCATGGTGCCCAAAAATCTACCAACACTGTTTGATTAGCATGCATAACCTCTGCTTCATAATTATTTGCATTTAACTCTGTTATTCTCATAGTATGCCACCCTTTCTATTTTTATAGAAGATTTGATCACTTTTCATGAATCTTTCATGAATTTAGTATGAGTGGGATAAAAATCATCACCACACATGGATCCTTCTATATGTTTATGCAATTATATTGTTTACAATTTATATGTATACAATACATCATATTATCTTATTAGTCAAGTGATATTTTATGATACTGAGCTCTCTTCTATTATTTTAATTTTTTTTAAGTAATTCGAATATATTATAGTGAACTATACTTCTGGGGGCTTTTCGGTGTTTCTAAATAGAGATCATAAGAATAGATTAGTTGCATGTAGCCAAGAGAATAACGACTCCATACGCTATATTAATCCAAATAGCATAATAATTGATGCCGGCTATAAAATAGAGGCCTTTGCGGAAGGTATTGACGCCCCAACCAGCATTCTCTTTACTGATGATGGAGGCTTATTAATTGCGAACTCCGGCTATACCTCTGAGAAACCCAGTATTTCTAGATATGTAAATGGTACCTTTGAAGTTATTGCTGACGATTTTAATACACCGCTAACCGGATTGAACATACGGAATGGGGACTTGTACATCTCTCATAAGGGAACCATTACTGTCATTAGAAAGAATGGAACACGACAGGACATCATTCAAGGTTTACCTAGCTTTGGGGATTACAGTAATAGCAGGGTCGCTTTTGGAGTTGACCGAAAAATGTACTTTGGTCAGGGAACAGCCACCAATTCAGGTGTAGTTGGAACAGACAACTTATGGGTATTTGATTCCCCTCTATTTCATGATAACCCAGGTTATTTCATTCTGTTAAATGGCCAGAATTTTATTACTAAGAATATGATGCTCTCTGTCAAAGAAGATACTTATACAGGCGCTTTCTCAGCTTACGGAGAGGCCAATCTCCCCTTTGAGAAAAGGAAAGGTATTGTAAAAGCCTCCGGCAGTATTCTAAGAGCTAATCCAGATGGCTCTGAATTAGAACTTGTTGCCTGGGGTCTTAGGAGTCCCTCCTATGTGAAATTTGATAATGGGGGCAGGCTTTTTGTTTCAAACAATGGATTTGATATCAGAGGCAGCCGCCCCATAGCAAATGCACCGGATGAATTTCAACTAATCTCTGAAAACACCTGGTACGGATGGCCGGATTATGCAGGCGGCGAACCTGTTACTTCGGAAAGGTTTAAGCCTGACGGTGGTGTACAACCAGAGTTTTTATTAGCCTGCCATCCGGGCATACCCAAGAGACCCTTTGCGACCTTTGCACCGGATTCCACAATCATCGGCTTTGACTTTAATTCTTATCCAAGATTTGGTGCTGTTGGTGATGCTTATATTGCAGAGTTTGGGAATGTAACTCCAAAAACCTACGAATTAGCAGCATTGCAATATCCTGCGGTTGGTCATAAAATATCAAAGCTGGATATGAAAACCGGAAGTGTCTCAACCTTTTCTATTAATCGTTCCGGATTTCCAACCAGTATTACTCATGAGGGTGGTTTTGGCAGACCTGCCGATATTACCTTTGGTCCGGATGGTGCGATGTATATTGTCGATATGGGAATTAGTGCACGGGATAACCTAAATGTCATTTTGCCGAATACGGGAGTGATATGGAAAGTTACCAGAGAATAGCACATTATAACAGTTAATCTTAGATTCTAGTTTGTGCTGATTCGGTACAAAAAAAAACACCTTCAAGCATTAAATTGAAGATGTTTTTTTCTATTATTTTATTAGCAGCTCGTACGGGAATCGAACCCGTGTTTCCGCCGTGAGAGGGCGGCGTCTTGACCCCTTGACCAACGAGCCATCAAGAACAATATCTATATTACACCATCCGAAAACAAAAATCAAGTGTTTTTTTATATTTTTTTCGTATTTTTTAAATTGTTTTATTTATTTACACATTTTAGAAATTTCAAATAGGTTTTTCCATTTACTGACATGAATGTTAAAATATAGGAATGTCCATACAGCGCAGGTAATATTTAGACATACTTTCGATTGATGCAATAGAATTAGTGATGAATTCTTAGGTTCGAGGATTTACTTCATTATTATTACCAGAACAAATACATAAGCCGCTTAAATACCGCACAGCTCCTATCACCTATACAGTACGAAAGCGGCTTAACAATATAAATATATTATGTACACTCTTACTCTATCATAATGTGACCATATACTTAAAATCTTAACACTACCATCAAATTCAACATCTCCACTATCATCCATCATCTTTTCTTCATACGCTTGATAAACAAACCTATGTCGAATATTGATATTTTGAATAATGATCAACTTAAACTTCCACCCAGCTTCTCAACCCAAAAAATCCATCAACGACATCTGGTTCGAAGCAGGTAAATCACCAAACATCCCCATCTTAGCCATATTATCAACTACCGTTGAGCTGACCTTACAACGAACCTTAAAATCATCTCTGGACAAGAACACACCCTGCTTCGCTGCCTCTACTACTGCATCAGCCGCTTTATCTCCCAAGCCATCAATCGTACTTAAGGACGGCATTAATTTCCCGTCAATAATCTGAAAATCATGCGCCTGAGCCTTGTAGATATCAATAGGCAGAAATGTGAAGCCACGAGCATACATCTCCTGTACAATTCGCATATCCTTAAAGGTATCCTGCTCCTTTTTGGTCAATATATTACTTCTGCGCTTATAATCCGCTATGTGCATCTCCAGCTTTTCTCTTCCCAGGCACATGAGCTCGTAGTTAAAGGCTGAAGCACGAATAGAGAAGTATGCCGTATAATAAGCCAGTGGATAATATACCTTAAAATATGCAATACGAAAGGCCATCATGACATAGGCCGCCGCATGAGCCTTCGGGAACATGTATTTAATCTGCTTGCAAGACCAGATATACCAATCCGGTACCCCTGCCGCTGTCATCGCAGCTTCCATATCAGAGGTCAAACCTTTTCCCTTACGAACACTTTCCATGATCTTAAAGGACTGCCCCGGTTCCACACCTGTTGCAATTAAATACGTCATAATATCATCACGGGTACAGATTGCAGTGGTCAGAGTACACTTGCCATTTTGAATCAATGTCTGAGCATTATTTAACCATACGTCAGTACCATGGGATAGTCCGGAGATACGAACCAGATCAGAAAAGGATTTTGGCTTTGTATCCTTAACCATCTGCATAACAAAATCAGTACCAAATTCGGGAATACCAAGACATCCCAACTCACAGCCGTCCAGATCCTTCGGTGTCACACCCAGAGCACTGGTATCTCGGAATAAAGTTAAGACCTTCTGTTCATCCAGGCTAATCAGCTTTGCATCAATTCCTGTAATGTCCTCCAATTTACGAATCATCGTTGGATCGTCGTGCCCCAGGATATCAAGCTTGAGTAGATTATGATCTATGGAATGGTAATCAAAATGCGTTGTAATTGTGCTCGTGGTCATATCGTTAGCCGGACGCTGAACGGGAGTGAAGGAATAGATATTCTCGCCGTGGGGCATAACTACAATTCCACCCGGATGCTGTCCGGTAGTTCTGCGGACGCCGACCAAGCCACCAACAATACGGTCTATTTCTACATTTCGCTTATGTACTCCACGTTCTTCGTAATAATTTTTCACATAACCAAAGGCTGTTTTATCAGCCAAGGTACCAATGGTTCCTGCACGGAAGGTATGCCCTTTTCCGAATAGAACCTCGGTATATTCATGGGCTTTACTTTGATACTCGCCGGAGAAATTAAGATCGATATCCGGCTCCTTATCTCCATAGAACCCGAGGAAGGTTTCAAATGGAATATCATGACCATCCTTCATTAAAGGCTGCCCGCACTCCGGACATATACGATCAGGCATATCACACCCGGAGCTGCCGCCGTACTTTTTAACTTCCTCTGAAGTAAAGTCTGAATAATGGCAATGTGCGCAGTAATAGTGCGGCGCCAAAGGATTTACTTCTGTTATACCGGCCATTGTAGCTACGAAGGAGGAACCAACGGAACCACGGGAACCAACCAGGTATCCATCCTCATTGGACTTCCACACTAGCTTCTGGGCAATGATATACATAACCGCAAAGCCATTGTTAATAATGGATTTTAATTCATGCTCCAATCGTGCTTCCACCTGCTCAGGCAACTTTTCACCATACATGGAATGTGCCTTATCATAGCAAATCGTTCGCAGATTTTCTTCGGAATTGGGCAGCACAGGTGGGCATTTATCCGGTCGTACCGGCGATATCTTCTCTATCCTGCTGGAAATCAGATTGGGATTTGTAATTACAACCTCCTCCGCCTTCGCTCTTCCCAAATATGAGAATTCCTCCAGCATCTCCTCCGTTGTACGAAAGTACAGTGCTGCTTGATCATCTGCATCCTTAAATCCCTTTCCTGCTAAGATAATTCGTCTGTAAATCTCATCATCCGGATCTAAGAAATGCACGTCACAGGTTGCCACTACCGGCTTATTATACTCCTCGCCGAGTGCAACCACCCTTCGATTTAATTCCATCAGGTCTTCACGGGTATTGATGTCCTTTTCCTTCTCACTGCGAATCATGAACTCATTATTACTTAGGGGCTGAATCTCCAGATAATCGTAGAAATTCACCAGCCTTGCGATCTGTTCCTGGGATTTGTTGCCCATGATTGCCTGAAATATCTCCCCTGCTTCACAAGCTGATCCCAGTATGATTCCCTCTCTGCATTCCATCAATAAGCTCTTTGGTATCTTAGGACGCTTGTTAAAATACTCAATATGAGATAGAGATACCATCTTATAAAGATTAACACGGCCTACATCATTACTGGCCAATAAAATAGCATGATACGCCGGCAGCTTACGGATTGCCTCTTTGGATAACTTTCCAAGCCTATCAATTTCATTAACCTTCGTAATCTCCCGCTCTTTTAACATAACACACATTTTTATAAATATTTCCGAGGTTGCCCCAGCATCATCCACCGCCCTATGATGATTCTCAAGCGATACATTCAGTGCCTTAGCTACCGTATTAAGCTTATAGCGGTTTAAATCCGGAAGAAGAATTCTAGCCAGTCCAACGGTATCTATCACCGTAAAATCAATTTGGATTCCCTGGCGCTGCGCATTCTTCTGTATAAAACCAACGTCAAAGGAGGCATTATGTGCCACCAGACTACAGCCCTCACAAAATGCGAGAAACTGAGGTAAAACCTCTTCTATCTTAGGCGCACCAATAACCATGTCATCATTGATATGAGTCAATTGCTCAATTTCATAGGGAATCGGAACCTCCGGGTTAATAAATGTACTATATTTATCAGCAATTTCCCCATTTATGACCTTAACAGCACCAATTTCTATGATTCTATCCTTATTCTGGCTAAAGCCGGTGGTCTCGATATCAAATACCACAAAGGGATCGTCCAAACTCTGCTCTTTCGGATTCGTTACCACTTCCTTGATATCATCCACCAAATAGGCTTCCATTCCATAAATGATTTTAAATTCCTTTGCTCTTTTCTGTTCAGCTTCATCTTTATAATCTTTTGGATTTAAGGTATGATTTGCTTCCGGGAAGGACTGTACCACTCCGTGGTCGGTGATGGCAACTGCGGAATGCCCCCATTTGAAAGCACGCTTTATTAAAGCCTTCACATCCACCACGGAATCCATATCACTCATCATCGTATGGGCATGAAGCTCAACACGCTTCACCTGGGCATTATCACTTCTAGCCTGAGTAAAATCACTGATTGTCTTAATTCCGACAACCGATCCTATGGTAATATCCCTCTCATAGGTATCCATCTGAGCAATACCCTTGAGCATGTAGAACCCGCCCGGCTTCAACACTGAATTAATCTCGTCCACTTCAATTGTTTTAGCATATAGCTTCACCTTAATGGAATCGGTAAAATCTGTGATGATAAACGTAATAATACTTTTATCATTACCAATTGTCCTGGATTCCGGTTTAATCAACTTACCTCGGATTACCACCTCTCCGATTTCTCCGATGATATCGCATACCGGCATGGAACTTCCGTCAAAATTTCGACCATACACGATGGAAGGATCAGGAGGAAGCTTTCGGTAGCTTGACCTTGCCTTGTCGTATGCACTTTTGCCCCCGGCTTTTGCCGGAAACTCAGACTTTGAACCATTGTCTGCCTTTCCTACAGGTGATTTTGGTGCCGAGGATGCTGGTGCTGACGAAATTGTCGTCGGTGATGTTGTCACTGATGACTTTGCCACCGAGGCGTTTTCTACTCCTGTAGACCCGACATTTGCCTGTGTTGCTGAGGTATTACTTGCCTTCATAGTCGCAGCTTTGTCTGCCATTTGATTCATATTAATAATATCTGATGAAGACGCACTTGAACCAGCGGAAGCACTCAAGGCGACTCCGCTATCTTGCCCCTCAGTTGAAGGAACAACATAGCCTTCCTCTTCTGCTTCCTTTGCAGACATTTTAAGCATCTGCTTACGATATTCCAGCTCATGATCTTCTGTATTATCAATTGGTTCAATATAGTCCAAGGAAACTCTAACCGTGTAATCAAAGCGCTCCTGGAACATGGTTTCCAGATAATCCTTAAGCTTAGACATTTTTTCTTTTGCAACACAGCTATCTGTTACGCGGACTTTTATCGTCGTCTCTTCAACCAGTACCTCTGCCTCTTGGAAGATATGATGAGTAACAACACTTTCCTCTTTCAATTCTTCTAAGATGCTGTCACGATAGATCGGGAATAGATTAACCAAATTATATTGAGCCGACAATTCAAACTGCGGCTTTAAAATAGCTTTCTTACCTGTATGTAAAAAGAGCTGCCGATTCAGCAGTTCTTCCATCTTTCTTATTTGTATCCTACTGATCAGTCTGGTGCTGCGAATACAGATATATAGATTATTATTCTGCCTTGATGCCACCACCTTTAAAACATCTACTTCACCATAAAGGCTTTGTAATTCCTGATCTGTGGTTAATTGATCAAAGGTATCAAAAAATAACATAACCCATGCTCCTTTCGAAGGGCTGCTCCACTCGTGACAAGGGACGTGTCACGTCCCTTGTCACTATGAACTTAAATTAAAATTTCCAATTTAAAAGTTCTTCTCTTAATACTTCCAATAATTGATCTTCTGGAACCTTTCGGATGATTTCGCCTTTTTTAATCAGGAGTCCTTCACCTCTTCCTCCGGCAATTCCAATATCCGCTTCTCTAGCTTCTCCGGGGCCATTCACCGCACATCCCATAACTGCCACCTTGATATCGATATCCAGATCAGAAACCATGTCTTCTACATCTGTAGCAAGCTTGATTAAATCGATTTGTGTTCTGCCACAGGTTGGACAGGATACAACCTCAACACCGCCCGTGCGAAGGCCAAGGGTCTTTAAAATAATCTTAGCAGAACGGATTTCTTCCACAGGATCTCCTGTTAGGGAAACTCGGATGGTATCACCAATTCCCTGATACAGGATGACTCCCAGACCTAAAGCAGACTTAATATTTCCGGCATTTACGGTTCCCGCTTCCGTAATTCCCACATGTAAAGGATAATTGGTCTTTGAAGCAATCAGCTCATGTGCTTTGATACACATCATAACATCAGAGGATTTAATACTAATAACCATCTGATCATAATCCATATCCTCAATCCGCTTCACCTTTTCCAGCGCACTTTCCACTAAGCCTTCTGCTGTAACTCTTCCGTATTTCGCAATTATATCCTTTTCCAAGGAACCACTGTTAACACCCACACGTATAGGAATACTACGTTCCTTTGCAACCGAAACCACTGCTCTTAACTTTTCATCATTACCGATATTACCCGGATTAATTCGAATCTTATCCGCACCATGTTCCATAGCTGCAATTGCAAGTCGATAATCAAAATGGATATCTGCCACCAAAGGAATGCTTATATTCTTCTTAATCTCAGCCATAGCAACTGCTGCCTCCTGGCTGGGAACTGTACACCGTACAATCTCACAACCGGCATTGGTTAATCGATGGATCTGCTCAATAGTCCCCTTCACATCTTCTGTCCTTGTATTAGTCATAGACTGAATTAGAACCGGATTGCCACCACCAATCACCCTATCACCAATCTGAATCACCTTTGTATTCTCACGAAACATGAAATCACATCCTTTCGTACACTAACTATCAGGGGACAGGTGACAAGGGGACGGGGTTATTGTCACTCCTTTTGTCATTCGGTGACAATAACCCCGTCCCCTTGTCACCACCCTTGTCACCCAGCCTCAATTACTCTACCCAAAGATATTCCGAATATCATTAAATAGCACAAATACCATCAATGCCATAAGAAGTGCCATACCAATCATGTGCACCATAGCTTCCTTCTCCTTAGGAACCGGCTTACGGAAGATTGCTTCAATCAAGATGAATACCAATCTGCCTCCATCAAGAGCAGGGAACGGTAATAGGTTCATCACACCAAGGTTCGCACTAATCATAATACTGAATTCAATCAGAGAAAGCACTGTAATACCAATACCATAATCCTTTGTCTCCGATACAATATCATCCACATAATTTACAATACCGACAGGACCTGCAATTTCATTAAGATGAGCTTTTCCGGAAATGAGATACAGCACACTCTTCAAGGTATTGACTATATTAAGCTTAACTTCATAAAAGCTATACTCTATTACATCTAATGCAGAGGCCTTCTCAAAGGAGGGATTGTATTTCATTCCAACGCTATAATTGCTGGCAACAAGTTTGGGAGATACCATGACAGTGATCGGATTTGCAGTATCACCATCACGCACATAGGAAATCGTTATTTTTTCCTCAGTTAAAGGATTTGCATCAATGTACGCTGCAAAGGCTTCTCCTGAAGCAATGTCTGTTCCGTTAATATTAACAATAACATCATCCACTTGTAATCCTGCTTCTGCAAGAGGATAGCCTTCTGTTATGGATTCCATTTTTGCCGCCGTAGCTGATCTTGCATAAGAACAGCCCAGCATGTAGGATTCTGTCCATTTTGGTGTGACTGATGATGTCTTCTTAGCTCCATCCCGGATATAAGTAACCTCAATAGGCTTTTCGGATAACGGATTAAAGTATAAATAATAATTAATTTCCCGCGAGAAGTGGATTGGTGATCCATTGATTGCTGTGATCTCGTCACCCTCCTGCAATACACCTTCTGCTGCACTGTTAACCACTGTCCCGGTTACAATAGGTCTATCAATACCAACGTTTCCAACAAAAATAAGGGAAAGAACATAGGCTAAGATAAAGTTAAAAAATGCTCCGGCAAAAATGACAGCAAATCTAGCCCATACACCTTTTTTATTAAATGCTCCAGCATCATCAATTGACTCATCTTCTCCGAGCATCATACAGGAACCGCCAATCGGAAGTAACTTCAACGAATATCTGGTTCCTTTCCGTTCAATACTTGCCAGTCTTGGCCCCATTCCAATAGAAAATTCTGTTACCGTTACACCATTCGCCTTCGCAAGTAAAAAATGTCCTAGTTCGTGAATAAGGACAATCACACCCAGTATCAATAAAGCCACAATTATATTCATTCTATAAAATGTCCTTTCTTTTTATACAGTGACAAGGGACGTGTCACGCCCCTTGCACCAATCCCTTTACAAAATCATATGTTTGCTGCTCAACATTCAGAATTTCAACCAGTGAAGGATTTGCAATAACTTTATGATGATCCATCGCTTCTTTAATTAATCTAGGAATTGCAAGAAATTCAATCTCCTCCCGTAAAAATGCCGCAACTGCCCATTCATTCGCTGCATTATATACCGTTGGCATACTTCCGCCTATTTTACCCGCCTCAAAACCAAGCTGTAAGCCATAAAAGGTTTCCAGATCCGGTTCTTCAAACGTAAGTTGTTTCATTTGATAAAAATCCAAACGATCACCTATTAACGGCAATCGGTTTGGGTAAAATAACGCATACTGAATTGGTAACCTCATATCAGGAACACCCATTTGGGCTATAATACCGCCATCCACATATTCCACCATGGAATGGATTATGCTTTGAGGATGCACCACAACCTGAATCTGATCCATTCTGACATCAAAAAGCCAGGCTGCCTCCATAACCTCTAAACCTTTGTTAACCATAGTTGCAGAATCAATTGTAATCTTCTGACCCATAGCCCAATTCGGATGCTTAAGTGCGTCCTGAGGTCTTTTATTTTCAAGCTCAGATAACTTCTTACCGCGGAAAGGTCCGCCGGAAGCTGTTAATATGATTTTACTTGCCTGCCTTTTATTCTCTCCATTTAATGACTGGAATATAGCAGAATGCTCACTATCAACAGGAAGTAATGCCACATTTTTTTCTTTTACTAAAGGCATGATGATATGACCCGCCGTAACCAAAGTTTCTTTATTCGCAAGTGCAATATCCTTCCCTGCCTTAATGGCCTCAATCGTAGGTTGTATTCCAATCATACCAACCATAGCCGTAAGTACAATGTCAGAAGCAGGTTGCACAGCACACTCAATTAGGCCTTCCATACCTGCGACAACCTTCACATCCAGATCCTTTATATTATTCTTCAGTAATTTAGCCTTATCCTCCTGAAACACACATACAATCAAAGGCATAAACTCACGAATCTGTTTCTCCAATAACTCAATATTGCTACCTGCCGCCAAAGAAGTAATTTGCAGCAAATCACTATGCTCTCTTACAATATCCAGTGTCTGGGTTCCGATAGATCCCGTCGACCCAAGAACTGCGATCTTCTTCATTCATAAACCTCCAATTCATCAAATTAATCAATCCTTACATAACAGTTGACAAGGGGACGGGGTTATTGTCACCAAGTGACAGGTGACAATAACCCCGTCCCCTTGTCAACTCAACTCAACAACATCCCCAAAAAATACACAATCGGTGCAGTAAATATAATACTATCAAAACGATCTAAAACCCCACCATGTCCCGGTATGAGTGTTCCATAATCCTTAATATCATGATTTCTTTTAATCGCTGAGGCTGCAAGATCTCCAATTTGAGACAATATACTTGAAGCTCCACCAATAATAGCAAATGCGATTTGTGGATGATCGAACACAACAATTTGCTTCTGAATTACAGTAGCATAAATAGCACCAATCAGTGCTGCACCCACTATTCCACCGATACAGCCTTCAATGGATTTCTTTGGACTTAGCTTCGGAGCAAATTTATGCTTACCAAACTTAACTCCAACTAGATATGCACAAGTATCAGAGCCCCAGGCTCCAATAAAGATGAGCCAAACAATCCATGCACCATTCTCAAACATTCGCACCTGATAGATATAGGACAGCATAAAGGGTACATAAAATAACCCCAGGAAACCTACTGCGATCTGTTCCGTACTATATTTCGGGAAGCTGAATACAAAAACCACCATCAATAGCATAAGAAATAGAATCACAAGCATTAATTGGTACTCCAGCAGCTGAAAATAAAGCAACAGGTAATATGTAATACCTGCTATATAACCTACCATACCCAGGATTGACTTGTTGATCTTCACAACACGATATAATTCCATCAGTCCGATGAGAGAAATGGCAAATAAGGCTGCAAACAATAAATTGCCCCCAAAGATTACAACAAATAAAGTAATAACAAATAAAATAACACCGCTAAGTAATCGTGTTCGAAACATAGCCTACCTCCACCAAACGAGCCTACGATAAAACAGCCCCAAATTTTCTAGTTCTACCACTATAATACTCTACTGCTTTTTGCAATTCTTTTTCGTTAAAATCAGGCCATAATACATCTGTAAAATAGAATTCCGTATAGGCGGCTTGCCATAGCATAAAATTGGATAATCTCTGTTCCCCACTTGTTCTTATTAATAAATCCGGATCCGGAATACCCCTGGTGTCTAAATACTGTTCGAGAGTTTCTTCATCTATATGATCAATTGCTGTTTTATTCTCTTTTACATCAAAGGCCAAGGCTTTGATAGCACGAAGGATTTCATCCCTGCTTCCGTAATTAATGGCAACCTGGAACTTCAAGCCAGTGTTATTCTTTGAAGCTTCCTCAAGATCTCTGATACTTTTTTTAATTTCCTCTGATAGCTTTTCGGTATCACCAATAACGCGAATACACATATTATTTTTCATACTTGTCTTTATACTTGTTGACAAATAATTCTGTAGCAGCTTCATTAAGGCTTCCACCTCGTCCTGCGGGCGTCTCCAATTTTCCGTTGAGAAGGCATATACCGTCAGATATTCAATTCCCATTTTATAAGCCAGCTCACATATTCTCTCGACATTTTTACTTCCCTGGGCGTGGCCGTAATTACGAGGCATCATTTTCTTCTTTGCCCATCTCCCGTTTCCGTCCAAGATAATGGCCACATGCCTTGGAACATTCAATTCACTTTCCTTCATGAAACTTCTCCATTCTTTTTACGGAGCACTCTTGTAAACTCTTGGATTGCAGAATCAAACAGCTGCAAGAGTAGTACCAAAGTGCTCCATGTTCATAAAAATCGGTAAAGGGTGTCTCAAAAGTGTATTCAATTTGCTTCATACAAATTCTCTGAATAGTCCTTTTAATCCACCCCAAATTTTTCTTATACGGTAAGAATCTCTTTTGATTTGTCTTCCATGATCTTATCAATTTCGTTGATATGACGGTCGGTGATTTTCTGTACGTCGTCCTCTAAATGCTTAAACTCATCCTCAGATATCTCACTTGCTTTGTTCTGCTTCTTGAATATTTCGTTCGCATCACGTCTGATATTTCTGATAGCAACCTTCGCATTCTCAGCCTTTTTCTTAATATCCTTAACTAATTCTTTTCTTCTGTCCTCGGTTAACTCAGGGAATACGAGACGAATCACCTTACCATCATTGCTAGGATTTAAGCCTAAATCAGAATTGATGATTGCCTTCTCGATATCCTTGATTAATTTGCTCTCCCAAGGCTGAATCTGAATTACTCTTGGTTCCGGTACGGAAACATTAGCTACTGACTGAAATGAAGATGGCTGACCGTAATAATCCACCTTAAGTTTATCTAAAAGATGCGGATTAGCTCTGCCTGCACGAATTGATGCATACTCTTCTTTCAAATTTGCTATTGTCTTTTCCATTTTGGTACTGAATTGCTCTAATTTTGCATCCATGTTTTACCCCTGCCTTTCAATATTTGACTTAATTTATACAGTCATTGTAGTTCCATTTGATTTACCCAATGCTGCATTCACAATGCTATTTTCTTCGTTTAAACCGAATAAAAGCACCGGCATTTTATTTTCCATACATAATACGGTAGCTGTAAGATCGATTACTCCCAGTCTTTGATCCAGAACATCCTTTGCAGAAATCTGATCATACTTCTTTGCCTCTGGATTAACCTTAGGATCGCTATCGTATACACCATCAATCGCCTTAGCATTTAAAATGATGTCACAATCCAGCTCAACAGCACGAAGAACCGTTGCCGTATCCGTTGAAAAATATGGATGTCCGGTTCCACCGGCTAAAAACGCAACACCACCCTGCTTCATACATGTTATAACATCATCCTTTGAAAAAAGCTTTGTCATACTTCCGCAAGCAAATGGGGTGTATACTTCAGTAGGAATACCAACATGTCTAAAAATCTCAGATACGTAGATACAGTTCATTACGGTTGCAAGCATACCAATCTGATCTGCCTTCGTTCGATCAATGGTCTCACTGGTTCTTCCCCTCCAGAAGTTACCTCCGCCAATTACGATACTTACCTGAATCCCGTCTTCAACTAATTTCTTCACCTGATTCGCGACACCGATACAGGTTTCTTCGCAGAAGGCGGTCTTTTTCTGACCTGCCAAAGCTTCACCGCTTAATTTGAGTAATACTCTTTCAAATGCTTTCATCCTTATATATTGCCTCCATGTGGAATCTTATTGGCCATAATCCAATATTCTTAAATAATTTACCACAAAATAACCATTTTTACTAGCCCAAACCTGATATTTTATCAGGTTTTACGAACAAGATAGTTACGTTTGCTGATTTCTCTGTCATAAGCAAAATTCCAGCATACAGCCTATCCGAATTTAGTCGGCGAAGCCTTCCATCCCAGACATTCTTACACAGGCGAAAGACACATTATTGATTCAATATGCCAATACATAAAATCGCTTCCGGTCGCATACAAAATCAACAACATGTCCTTCAAACAGTCCACGCAACTAACGCAATACTTTCTTATTCAAATATATTATCTACATCAACTGCAGAGTAGCTCAAAGAGAGAGCGCCTTCAATCACCGCACCGTTATTAATTTGAACTGATTTAGCCTTAATATTACCTTTAATGATCGCTGTTGAATCAACTACAATAGGTCCATTGACATCAATTTCTCCCTTAACCGCACCAGCAATTACACCGGAGGTAGCTACGATATCACCGATAACCACTGTACCTAAGCCAATTTTAATACTACCCTCGCTGGTAACGCTTCCTTCGAGACGCTCTGTATTAACATATACCTCAGAGGCAGAGGAATTACCTTTAATCTTACCTGTGATCGATAACTTACCCAAGCATTCCACATCACCTGTGATATTACCCATAATATCAAGGGAGCCATCGGAGGAAATGCTGCCATTAATGGTTGTACCCTTTGAAATTACTGTAACCTCATCATCAATTACTGCAGAGCTGCTTTTAACCTTCGGAATTGTTTGTTCTACTACTTCAGACTCTTCCTCTTCCAGGCTCATTGCCTCTAATAGTTCTAAATCAACGTTTTCTTCCAAATCCTCATCCTCCTTTATTTCTTCTTCCATTATCTCTTCTTGTATCATTTCGTCTGTTTGCCCATCATCTATTTGGTCAGCTGTACTACTGCTTTCTTCTGCAGCATATCCCTCAAGCCATCTCTCTAATCTCTCATCATCGGACAATTCATCCTGCTCCGCTTCGGAGCTAAGTGTGTCCTCCTGTTTCTCGGACTCCTTCTCCTCATCTGGCAATAGTTCATTTACAGCCTGTGATAAATCATCTTTGAACTCTTTAAAAAAGCCCATTGCAAATACCTCCCTATGTAATATTTATTTTACGGAATCAGCCTTTATCATTTGGATTGGCGGTACCTCATTGTTCAGCGGTAATACCTCTGCTCCCTTATCAATCAGATCCTCGAGAAGTGTCGGAAGCGAATCCAATGTAGCTTTTTTTGTAGGTGAATCATGCATAAGTACGATGGAGGTCTTCTTTGTCTCTACACCATCAAGTACATTCTTTATGAGCTGCTTCTTTGTGTATTCAACTCCCGTAGCATCACCGTTTACAACATTCCAATCATAATAAACGATTGATTTTTCATTTAAATACCGAATAAACGTATTCATCCCATGCTTATTAACCAAATTGTCACTGCCACCCGGAAAACGGTAAATCGTAGGCTTGTACCCAGTAGTATCATATAACAATTTCCTTAACTTTGTAAAGTCCTTCGTAAAATCCTCCAAGGAATTGTAAATCTTATCGTACTGGTGCGAATAGGAATGCATTCCTAGCGTATGACCTTCATTTACAATACGTTTATATATTTCCTTCGATTCATCATCCGTCTTACCAATTACAAAGAAAGTCGCCTTGACATTATACTTAGCTAGGATATCCAATATTTCATTGGTATATAAGCTTGGCCCATCATCAAAGGTTAAATACACTTTTTTCCCTTTGAATACACCATCTTCCTTTGTTGTTTCAATCCTTTGATCGGTACTCTCTGTAGCGGCATCCTTATTACTACTTGCATCTGCAGACTCAGTCTCCGAATTCTTTGGTACGTCCTGTTCTACTTTCGTGTTTAGCTGATTCGGATCAAGATTGCTTTCATTTGCCTGTTCTACCGGTATCTCGGCGGCTAGCACATGTTTCGCATTGTCTGAGTCATCATAGGTAAGTCCGTACTCACCATGTAACTCTGCTAATTCCTTCATCTGCTTTTGTAATTGATTAACCTGCAATCCCAAAATAATACATAAAACTGTTGGTAATATTAATAAAAATACTGCTACAATTACGATTACTTTTTTAAGGCGGTTAATTCGTTTTCTGCGATTCTCGCTGCTTTTGTTCTTTGCATTCTCATCTGCTGTGTTAGTTTCGTTACTGTTTTGCAAAGGCTCACCCCTAGATAAAATTCTCTCAATTATTCTACCACACTTGTTAACAATACGCAAAGGCTTTGCCATTATAACCGATAAATTTTTTAAGCTCACCAAAGACATATAAAAACCTCTTAAAACATGCATTTTTAAGAGTCTTAGGCTTACTATTAACTATTTGAGGCAAGGAACACAGTGAAATGTATGGGTAAAATTCACTAATATCCAATCTTAATTTTGTTTTAAAAATTTTACTATTTTCTTCTTTTGCTATCTTTAGCTTATTTATACAGATCTTGATTTTTCTATGGAATGGATGAATTCCACTCATTCTGCCTCGAGACTTCATTAGGTTAATTTATTTTATTGACAATTACAAAATATTACATTACTATATTTGTTAAATAATAAGAGAATTTGTGAATGAAAAACTAATTTGTTGGAGAGCCCTATGAAATATTCAACGATAGGATTTAATTTCTATGTAGGTATTGAAGTCCCGATAGTGATCAGAGAAGGAATATATACTGATAATAATATTAATGACAGATTCCGGCTTATCTATATAACAAAAGGCTCGGGTATCATCGAAACAGCTGCAGGATCCACACCATATATAGCGCCTACATTATGTTGTATCAACGAAATAGAAATAATAAGAATTCAATCCTCCCCCCAAAAATGTGAGGTTATTGAACTGTTTTATCACCCTGAATTTCTCAATCCTTCCTATAATTATCAAACAATAAAGCTCAAACCACATATGTACTTGGATGGGGATCCTCAAGAGGCAGCTTGGTTAAATGCATTTACCCAGCGGTTCTCCAATTATAAGGGAATCATAAACATAAACGCGAGTACTTCTTTTCGTATAGAGATGCTTCTGCATCAGATTAAGAAAGAGCTACTGGATCAAAGGGATTGGTATTGGCCCTGTCGTACAAGGTCATTATTACTGGAAATACTATTAGTGATTGATCGTATCTATGTAGAACCAATTACAAATGAAGCAATTTTAATTACAGAAAAATACAAAAGCATTAATGAGATTATCCTGTACTTAATAAACAATTATCAAGAAAAAATTCAGCTCACACAATTAACAGAAAAGTTCAATACTAATCGAACCTCACTAAATGAATATTTTAAAGAAGCAACCGGCCACACAGTCATGAACTATCTCATTCAGCTCAGAATTCAACTAGCTATGGCTATGCTAAAAGATACCGCTCTGCAAGTTTCAGAAATCATGTTTCGAGTAGGCTTTGTCAATATCTCTCATTTCATTCGTACCTTCAAAAAGATCACTGGGATGACTCCTTTGGAATATCGTGAGATACATACATGGCATTATAAGTAATCATCTTAATTAAACAGTTACATATATTATTCTTAGCATTATATTATTATAAACAAATGTCTTAACTAAAGAACGAGACCGTAAATACCGGCCTCGTTCTTTATAAGCTTATTTATAATATTAACCTTTAAAATTTATATAAACAAATTTTTTTGGTAGCTGATGAAAGGGTAAGATACTGTCCATCTCTCGAAATATAGGGTGCAAGACAAGATACCTTAGGCATTTCGATGGACTCCCAGGTACTCCCACCATCCTCAGTCTTTATGCAGCTGATTTTAAAGGACTGTGTTGCGTATACGATCGTACCATGGTCTTCATCCTGGAAGTTAATCGCTACGGAAGGCATAGTGGAGTTAGCAATCTTCTCTCCGGATAAATCAATTGTTTGCGCCGTCCAGGTTTCACAGGAATCATTCGTTTTTACTAATGTACCATCCTTATCCATTAAGTATCCGATTTCCGGTGTCAAAAAATACATGCCTGCTATATTTGTACATTTTTCCGGTAGTTTAAGCTCTTTCCACGTTACCCCACCATCATTGGATACCCCAAGTGACTGCTTTGAGCCAATATAAATGTTTTTTGTATCTAGTACAGACAGAAATTTATTATAGGAGCTTCTGTCCTTCAAAGGGAAATCTGTAAGGCCTGACCAGCTCTTTCCTTTGTCTATCGATACTAAATTAACACCACTGTTTCCACTACTAACAATAAAGGATTCATCGTAAATGTCTAGGCCATATCGACACGCCGACTCATTACTGCTTTGTGACCAATTCTTTCCACCATCCTCTGTATAACTAATTGCACCATCATAACCAACCGTTACACCAATCGATTCATTTAAAAATCCTGCATAATATACTGCAGTTTTTACACTTGATTCTGATACTAATTTCCAGGGTAAATCATCTTCACTTGCCACTTCCGAACTTTGCTCTGCAGCTTTTGATACAGAATCTTCTTGCAATTCCTGCTTATTCATAATTTGATTACTACTGTCAACTGTCCTATCCCCTTTATTTGAACAACCGGTAGCCATGCTACCAGACAATAAAATGAGACACATAAAATAAGTTATGCTGCGTTTTAAATTCATACAATCTCCTCCTTGTAACAAGGAGTCTATCATATTTTCAGAGCAATTCGGTTGCTAAAATACAGAAATTATTGCACTATTTACAGAAAAAGTTATAACGTATGACCACACGGCATACTCACAAAAAAGCCGCCAAAAACACTGTGTTTTCGGCGGCTTAACATTATTTTTAAATAAGAAGTTAGTTACCCATTTGCTTAGCAACTTCTTCTGCAAAGTTTTCTACCTTCTTCTCAATACCTTCGCCTGTTTCGAAACGAACGAAACGTCTAACCTTCATGTCAGCTCCAACTTCCTTGGATACGTTAGCAAGGTACTGTCCAACAGATAAATCACCATCTTTTACATAGGTCTGATCTACAAGACAGAATTCCTTTAATTCTTTCTGTAAACGTCCCTCTAACATCTTCTCGATGATGTTCTCAGGCTTCTTGGAATTAGCAGGATCATTCATGATCTGAGCCTTTAAGATATCTTTCTCATGAGCGATGAACTCTGGAGAAATTTCGGACTGATCAACATACTTAGGATTTAAAGCTGCTATCTGCATCGCTACATTCTTAGCAGCTTCCTGCGTTGCTTCGTTATTAACGGAACAATCAACATCTACAAGGATACCGATTCTACCGCCACCGTGGATATAGGATACTACAAAACCACTTTCAGCAACAACCTTTTCAAATCTTCTGATTGTCATGTTCTCACCGATTACTGCGATCATAGAAGCTAACTCTTCTTTTACTGTCTTTGCAGTATCTAATGCCCATGCCTCAGCAAGGAATGCATCAATATCTGCTGCAGATGTAGTAGCTGCCTGTGCTGCAACTGCTGCAACGAAATCTCTGAACTTATCATTCTTAGCAACGAAATCTGTCTCTGAGTTAACTTCAACAATTGCTGCTAACTTAGCATCAGCGCTTACATTAACATCAACCATACCTTCTGCTGCAATTCTTCCAGCTTTTTTCTCAGCTGCTGCAAGTCCTTTTTCTCTTAAGAACTCAACTGCTTTATCCATATCGCCTTCAGTTGCTGCAAGAGCCTTCTTACAATCCATCATTCCAGCACCAGTCATATCTCTTAAATCTTTTACCATTTTAGCTGTAACTTCCATATTAACCTCCATTTTCGTGTCTAAGCCGGGTGAATCAGACCGGTAAGTTCATTCATTGTTAAATTACCTAACCAGCCTGTCCAGACTCTGCACGTATTTTTAATAGTAGTGTTAAAATCTATAACACGAGCACGAGAATCCGATCTTCCAGATCAAATTTACAACTGTAAATTTATCCCGTATACTCTCATAGTACCCCGCTGTTAAGGCGGGGTACTTATTATTCCTTATAATTGAATCATTAAATTGATTCGTAAATTGTAATCTCTGAATTACTCAGCAATTGCTTCTGCAAGCTCAGCTTCAGTAGCTTCAGCGGAGTCAGTTAACTGAACACCCTGATTAGCTTCGATAACAGCATCAGCCATCTTAGATACGATTAATTTAACCGCTCTGATCGCATCATCATTACCAGGAATTACGAAATCTAATTCTTCTGGATCACAGTTAGTATCTGCAATACCAATCAAAGGAATACCAAGGTTGTGAGCTTCCTGGATACAGATTCTTTCCTTCTTAGGATCTACAACGAAGATTGCATCCGGAGATTTCTTCATGTTCTTGATACCGCCAAGATTCTTCTCAAGCTTTTCCCATTCTTTCTTTAACTGAATTACTTCTTTTTTAGGAAGAACTTCAAAAGTACCGTCCTCAGACATTCTTTCGATTTGTCTTAATCTTTCAATTCTGCTCTTGATGGTCTTGAAGTTAGTTAACATACCACCTAACCATCTTTCATTTACAAAGTACATACCGCAACGCTCAGCTTCTGATTTAACAGCATCCTGTGCCTGCTTCTTTGTACCAACGAATAATACAGTACCGCCTTCAGCAACAATGTTCTTGATTGCTGTATAAGCTTCGTCAACCTTACCTACAGACTTCTGTAAGTCGATGATGTAGATACCGTTTCTCTCTGTGTAGATGTACTCCGCCATTTTAGGGTTCCATCTTCTTGTTTGGTGTCCGAAATGTACACCGGCTTCCAATAATTGCTTCATTGAAATTACGCTCATAATTTACCTCCGTTTGGTTGTTTTCTTCCGCATATATCATTTTTCCCACAGACCATTGCTCATTGGCACCACTGCTGAAATCCATATGCGTGTTATAATTAGTTGTGAAAAGCCAAATTCAACTTCTCATATAGGCGCTAATTTTGCGCCCTGTATCTTAATTACAGGAACAAATCTTTCGTTCTTGTAATACGACTACAAGATTATACCATATCAGTTCTACGATAGCAAGTACTATTTTGAAGTAATCAGCTTAATAATATCATCATAGCTAGCATCTTTTTTTACTTTAAACTCGCCTACTTTAATATTGCTTGCCTTTCCCGCTTTAATAATAGATTCGTTGAAATCCTTCGCATCCTTAATCACCCCTGCTTGAACGAGCACATCAGCAACCTCACTGGAGCCCATGCCTCTTGTAATAGTAAAGGATATTTTCTTATCCTTCCCCTGTTCATTCTTTGGTTCATCAGTTGGCTTAGGTGTGGCAGTTGGCTTAGGCGTCATCGTTGGAGCCGGAGCTTTCGTAGGCGTAAGAGTTATTGCCTGGGTCGGTGCTTGTGAGGGCTCCACTGTCGGGGTCGGCTCCGATGTAGGCTTATTCGTTGGTGTTTGTGAGGGTGATACTGTTAACGTCACACCAGGAGTCACACCCGGGGTCACAGTTTCTCCGTTCCCAAGCATCTCATTTAATTTATCATCCTCTTCGTCTGCAAAAGTCATACCAAGTGCAGTAGCGCGTTTGATGATTTCATCCTCGGAAATCATATTATTCACAATTGTTAGAATAAGGGTCGTAAGAATAATTCCTATTCCCAGACCCCTCATATAATATTTCAATTTCATCTTAGCACCAAGCCTTCCTTATTTCTTGCCTTTAAACAAATCAATCACTAACTTAACTTCACCTTGACCCATTCCCAAGAATTTAGAGATTTCCATTACTGATTTTCCTTGAGAATAGAGTGCTAAAATTTGTGTATTATTGTTCGAATTTAAGCTGTTAGGCGAGGGTGCTTCCAGATTTGTCTGAGACTCCTTTAGCTGCCTTCTGATCGGTTGGATTCTCGCTGCTTGATCCTGCATAACATTCATACCACCTTTAGCGGCTTGCAGCTTTTCCATGGAGGTTTTAGTTTCTATTATCTCCTGAACCTTCTTTTTTGATAAATCAATTTCTTTGATCGCAGCCTTCATTTCCTTTTCTTTGTCATTTAGCATATTATAAAGGAACACCACTTCCTCATGGTTGCGCTTTATTTTTTCAAGAATCTGATCAGAAAATTCATTTACTGCAATGATTGTTTCATTGGATACCTTATTCAAAGTATCGTCTGTTCGAATAATCGTCTCCTCGCTGATATCGTCCAAACGTTCCTTTAACTTTTCCATCAGCTTTTTCTTATCTTCCTCAGAAATATTCTCCTCATAGGAAAATGAAATTACAGTGTTTTTACCATTTCCCTTGCCATTTTTATCAACAAGTCTACAGCTGATAATAATTATAATAATCCCTACTATAATTAATACAATTTCTAATAGGCTCATGTATATCTCCATTTCTTAACCTTAGATTCTTTTTACGACAAAACCTGTGTATTTGACACTTGAATCAACTAGATCTTTATGTCAAATCCCCCTCTTTTCGGAGGCTCCATAGCATTCCTCTTATCTTCCTTCTTCTCTTTTTTCTTTTTATTTCCGGAAGAATAATACTCATTGCTTCCCTTTTCCTTTGCATCATAATGGAGCTCGGGATTTTCCGGCTTCGTCGTACCCTGAGGTTTTTGATGCTGCTGTTCTACCAGGTGCTGAAAGTTCTGATTTATTACATCCTGAGCATGCTGCAGTCTTTGAGTTTCCATATGCTTATACTGGGATACCTCCGGCAGCTTTACAAGATCAATACGATTAACAGCCATGTCACTTTCATCTCCTCCCTATGGTTACTCCTTACATAGGCAATACTTTGATATCTGCCCGATCACGTACGAATTTACTATGATGAACCACTTGCCGTACATAATAAATAACATTTGATATAACCAGCTTTGTACCGGGATATATTACATCAGAAACCTTAATGACACCTTCACTTTTGTTATCCATCTCAACTCGCAGCTCCTCGTAACGGCTTCGTGCCTCCTTAAGCTGTGCTTCCAGCAGGATATTACTCTGGGTTACCTGTTTTAGATATTCCTTCTTTTCCTCAGAAAGCTGCATGCCCATAGTGAGTCTCTTTCGATATAAAACCAGCGCCTGGGCTAACTTCTCCTTATCCGCCGACATGGTTACAATTCTTTTCTCCAGTTCTCTAAATTCAGCAATTAATTTAGGGTCAATCCCTACCTCTAACAGAGTTAAGGTTCCTAGAGTGGAACCTGCTGTTCTTACCGAAATCATAGACGCGGAACGTATCTCACCGCCGGTAACAAAGCCTCTTTTTCCGCCTACGATAACATCACCCTTTGCTGAAACCTTGCAATGAAGGATTGATTCTGTTGAAACATATCCGCCAGCGATTACTTCTGCATTTTCTAAAAATTTGGATACAATATTTCCATTTGCCTTTAGAGTACCCTTGCTCATCCCCTGCATTCCACGCTTTAAGACAATTTGCCCTCCCGCTTCGATATAAGCTCCTTCTACAACACCATCTACTTCTACGTCTCCTCTTGCCCGTACGGAGTATCCGGTAATCACATTACCCTTTACTACAACATTTCCTTCATATACAATGTCGCCCGTAGACGCATCCACATCTGCTGCAACTTCATAGGTATTAGATACAAATACTCTGCCATCGGTCAATGTAACATGTCCATCCACCAGTGAAAACATCTGTAGCCCATCTGGGGATAACTGAATGTTTTTACCGTGACGTAATACTTTATTATTTACCTTTAAGGGACGAATGATATTTCCAGATACATCAATACCCGGTTTGCCAAGCTCCATTGGCGTAAGGGTTGCCAGTAAATCCCCCTTACTGCAATGGCTTATCATATCAAGCTTATGAAAATCCACGGAGCCATCCTCATTGCGTTTTGGTTTGAGGCTAAGATTTGTATTAAAATGATATGTTATCTTGGCGTCCCGCCCCTGTACCGGAGGCGTAGCCTTAGCTAGGGTATAATCCGTACAGTACTTTCGTTCTCTTAAAAAATTATTAATTTCATTTTCATCGACTCCATATTTTACACCACTGCGAACCAATGCGTTAATAATATCTTGCTTCGTTAATTGCATTCCATTATTTGTGGGAGGATAAAATCTTGCCTTAGCATACATACGCTCTTCCATAATATAAATGGATACATACTCATCCACTCTGGGTATTAACATTGGAGATATCTTTACCTCAACGGTTCCTTCGAGTGCAGCCAAAGCCCTGGCAATCGAAATCTTATCGAACTCATACAATTTCTGATCTGCCAGATAGTTACTTATTTCCTCATAATAGACTGGCTCTCCGGCTCCTTCAGGCTCATAGATACACAAATAAGTCCCATCATTCTTTGTAACTAATTGAAAGTAACCATTTTTCCCACTCATAGTTCTCCTCCTACGTATTAACCCCTAACGATCATTTGGCCGCAAGGCTGCTCAATGCCGGATGTGAATTATGCTATTTAATTCACACTAACGGTTATTCAGCCGCAAGGCTGCTCAATACCGGATGTGAATTATTTTTTTAATTCACACTAACGGTCATTCAGCCGCAAGGCTGCTCAATGCCGGATGTGAATTATGCTATTTAATTCACACTACCTCCCGCCTCCCAAAACGGTGTAGCTATGTAGTAAAGACCGCAATTTGCGGTCTGGAAAGCTGTATTAGTGCATTTAATACCCTGCGAAAAGCTCCATGTTATTATTCCCAAGTCGCAGTTTCATCTTTTGTAAAGCTTTTGTGTGCAATTGAGAAATCCTCGATTCTGATACTTCCAGAATACGACTGATTTCTTTTAAGGTTAATTCTTCATAATAATAAAGAATAATTACCTTCTTCTCTTTTTCCGTCAGAGTTTCCAAGGTTTTAATTAAAATCTCTTTTAGTTCCTGCTTCTCCAGTATCCGATCCGGCTGGTCAAAATCCGTTTTTAGACTTTGTTCTACCTTCGATTCAGAGCCTTGATCCATAAATTCGTCCAAAGAAATAATATTAGTAACTTTAGTCTGATTCTGCCAGTTTTCGAATTCCTCCACAGAGATTTCTAATTCAACTGCAACTTCCTCATCACTGGCAACTCGTCCATATTTTACCTCTAAATTATGGTAAGCTAAATCCATCTTTCTTTGTTTCTGACGAATACTTCTGGGTATCCAATCCATCTTGCGAATTTGATCCAGAACCGCACCTCTGATCCTAAGGGAGGCATAGGTTTCAAATTTTACACCTTTATTATAATCGAATTTATCGATGGCATCAATTAAGCCAAAGGTACCATAACCAACTAAGTCATCGTATTCCACGTTGTATCCTAAATACATGCTTAATCGGCCTGCTACCAATTTTACTAATCCTGCATATTCAATTATTATTTTTTCCTGAAGTTCTGGAGTTCTTTTTTTGGCATACTCTTCCCAGAGCTTTAGTTTGTAGTCTGCGTTCATAGCTCCTCCTGAAATCCACCTAATTCTTTATACAGAAGTTATTCTATTCTTCTCCCGGTTGTTGCTCTTCTTCCTGCTTTTCCTCTGTTTGTTCTTTCTCAGCAAATTTCGTAAGTGCCAACTTCATTACTGCTCTTATAATTAATCCCAGAATATAAAAAATGATAATTACCAGGAGTAAACGTTTTAGAGCAGTAACAATTTCAACTTGATTCATTATGTTAATAATGCTTGTAATAGCTGCTGCTATCAACATTATAAATGGCGGTATATATTGTTCCTTCAAATTTATCCCTCCATTCGTGAAAGAAGGAGACTTCTTATATTGTCTTTTTTTCTTTGCCTACCGATTTGATAAGTAACATGCCGGTCTCGGGATAAAATTCAATGGTTCTACCATAGTTGGCACCGGTGTCTTCCGCCTTCAAGCTGATTCCCAGCTGCTGTAATTTAAGCTTGGTTGCCTCCACATTACGGTCACCAATCCTCATCATATCATTGTTAGCTCCGAAGGCGAACATTTGAGCACCACCGGCAATTTTAGCTACTAAACTCCGTCTCTCTGCTCCGATGGCAAGCATCTGTTTGATTAGTAAGTCAATTCCTGTATCAGCGAACTTCGCTTTATTTTCATTGTTTATAATTTTTGTACTGTCTGGTAGCATGACGTGAACCATTCCAGCTATTTTCCGAATTGGATCGTATAATACAATACCTACACAGGAACCAAGTCCAAGGGTGGTTATTGCATTAGGCGATATACACACATTTAAGTCCGCCATACCTACCTTTATCATTTCGCTCATGTATTCACCTATAATCCTAAGGATGATAATATAGCTCTGTAGGAATCAATTGTCGGAATTAATATAAAATATCCATTGACAGCATTGTCTGTATCTCCGAATTCTGTCTCAATCAGCAATGCCTTATCACCAATTTTTCCAAATTCTATGGCAGGTACGCTTAATATTGCTCCTGACATATCAATCGCCATATAGGGAATACTTGATGTAATTAATAAATTAGTTAAAGAAGAAAGTGATGACAAATATGCACCTGCTATGATATTTCCAATCTCATTCAAAGCAGAACGCTCCATTTCAGAAAATTTTCCCGTTTCAGATCCATAAGCGCCGCCCAATAATAAATTTACTAAATGCCTGGCCGCACCCATGTCCATCATGAACATCATCATGCCATCAATTTGCCCTTCAAGGGTAAATAATATACCTACTACAATATTCTCTGCACCACCAACAATATCTGAAAGCTCTTTAAATTCCAGTAAATCAACTTTCGGAACCTTCATATCAATCTTCGAATTGATCATCTGCGAGAGAGCTGTTGTGGCATTCCCTGCACCAATATTTCCTATTTCTTTTAGTACATCATATTGCATATTATCGATCTGGTTTAAATTAATCTGGGACACCACGCACACCTCACATTATTTAATAATTTTACTATCTTTCATATTATAAGCATTCCGTTAACTAACTCACTACTTCCTTGTCAACAATAACTACCGGAATATTTAAAAGATTAATCAACTCACTGCCGTATTTACCAACACCTATACTGAAGCTGCCCTTGATATCACTTTCATCATAATTCATCTTCTCAATTGCACTCGACTCCAAGGTAATAACTTCTTTTACCTCATCCACAATAATACCAACAGGAGCTGACTGTAGTTCAGGTCTTACAATAATAATTCTTGCTTTTGGTGTGTATTCCACTTCCGGTAATTCTAACCGGTTTCTTAAGCTCATAACCGGAACAATCTCACCGCGCAGATTGATTACACCTTTAAAATAAGACTGAGCCTTTGGGACTCTTGTTATACTTTGCAATACGATAATATTGTCAATGTATTTAATATCAATACCAAACGGCTGATTATTAAGATATGCAATAATATATTGCTTTGAATCTAAAGCTGCCATCACAATTCCTCCCTACACTAATGAATTGACATCCAGTATTAACGCTACCTCACCATTGCCAAGAATGGTAGCTCCGCTGATGATCTTATGATTTTTGATATATTTACCAATGGATTTAATAACGATTTCCTGCTGTCCTATCAACTCATCCACTACCATTCCTGCAAGTCTTTCGCCCTTTTTAACAATAACAACGAGAAGCTCTTCCGGCTCTTTTTCTGGCTTTTTGCAGCCAAGAATTTTACTGAGGCGTACGATCGGAACAACATTTCCTCTTAAATTAATCACTTCTTTTCCCTGAATATCTTTCACTTCAGTACTTAATATATCTTCAACGGTTTGAATACTACCTAAGGGAAGTGCATATTTTTCATCACCAATGATAACCATTAAGGCTTGAATAATTGCCAAGGTTAATGGTAAACGGATAATAAAATTAGAACCTTCATCAAGCTTGGTTTTAGCCTCAATTTCTCCACCCAAGGCCTCGATTTTTGTTTTTACGACATCAAGACCAACTCCGCGTCCTGATACATCCGTTACTGTCTCTGCTGTTGAAAAACTTGGCTGGAACAAGATATCAATGATATCCTTATCCGTCATCCTGGCTGCCTGTTCTTCCGAAATCTTGCCTTTTTCAATTGCTTTTAACTTTATTCTCTCTGTATTAATTCCTGCGCCATCATCGCGCACTTCAATTACTACATTGTTGCCATCCTGGTATGCATCAAGATAGATTGAACCCACTGGATTTTTGCCCTTTTTTGCTCTTTCCGCATTGCTCTCAAGGCCATGATCTGCCGCGTTACGAAGTAAATGCATTAAAGGATCACCAATCTCGTCGATTACTGTACGGTCAAGCTCTGTCTCTTCACCGGTCATATATAATTCCATTTCTTTATCTAACTTCTTAGATAAGTCTCGGATCATTCTTGGGAAACGGTTCACAACACTTTCAATCGGCACCATTCGAGTTTTCATAACAGACTCATGAAGGTTTGTTGTAACTCTTTCCAAGTATTCGATCTGCTCATGGAAGGAATTATCCAAGGTGGTATCATTCGAGTCACTAATGGACACAAGACCATTCTTAGCAATAATTAATTCGCTCACCAGATTCATTAATACATCTAACTTTTCAATATCAACACGGACAGAACGGTTTGCAACAGGTTTAACCGGCTGCTTTGCCGCTGCCGCAACAGAACCTGACTTTAGAGAAACTGCTTCACTTGCCTGAACCTGAACGGCTTTTACTTCCTCCTGGTTGATCTGTTTGGAGAACGCCACTACATCATCCTCAGATAATTTATAATAATCTGCTACTACCTCTTTTACCTCAGACACATTCGCCGCAAGCTTTGCCAGCTTGTCCGGTGTTTCTTTGGTTATCATAAAGGCTGAATACTCAAAATCATATTTTTCATCTTCCAGATCCTGAGCGCTTGGATTCAGCTTAATAATCTCTCCGAATTCTTCCAGGGCACGGTTTACCATGAAGGCTCTTGCACCCTTTAACACGCAATATTCCTGAATATATACCGTGAGACCGACAACATTAAGTCCAACGGTACCTGCTTTCACCATTGCTTTCTTCTCATGCTCTTCAATCTTAACATCTAAAAACTTCATCTTGCCATGGTCAGACTTAGCCTCAGCTGCCACCGGCTTTATTTCAGCCGCCTGTACAGCCGCACTTGCGCCAGAACCTTGTTCGGAGACTATTCCAAGCCCTGCATTAAGGATATCATTTAATGCAGTGATAATGTCTTCATTGTCATCCTCGCCCTCATTAGCTTCTGTCTGAATATTTGTAAGATATGCTTCCAGTGCATCCAGCCCCTTAAATAATACATCAACCAGATTGGAGGATACCTTCATCTTACCATTTCGAATTTCGGAAAAAACATTCTCCATATCATGAGTTAAATGCTGCATTCTCTTATAACCCATGGTGCCGGACATACCCTTTAAGGAATGCGCTGCACGGAAAATTTCATTGATGGTATTTTCATTTTCCGGCTCACGCTCTAATACTAATAAATGCTCATTCAAATTTTGCAAATGCTCTTTTGCTTCTTCAATAAATATTTCTAGATATTGACTTACATCCATTTATCATACCCCCACATTTCTTGTAATAGCACCAGAAACTTCGAGCAGCGGAACAACTTCATCCACAAGTCCTGCATCTCTAACAACCTTCGGCATTCCATAGACGATACTTGTCTCTTCATTCTGTGCAATCACATAAATATTTTGTTTTTTTCCTAGTTGTGTTATTCCGGCGGTTCCATCACCGCCCATACCTGTTAATACGACACAGGTAATTTGATCAAAATTTGTATCCACCAAAGACTCGTACATAATATCAGCACAGGGTAATAGACCATGTCTTGCAGGTTCTTTTGTAACAGCGAGATAATACTGACCGTCCGCTTGCTTTTTCAGTCTCATTTGGTAACCGCCTTTCGCAATATATACGGTTCCTTTGCGAAGCATTTCGCCATCTTCTGCTTCCTTTACTTCGACCTGACTAAGTTCATTCAATCGGTCTGCAAGTGACTTGGTAAATCCTCCCGGCATATGTTGTACGATGAGTACGCTGGCATTAAGGTTCTTAGGTAGACTTGGTATTACAGTATGTAGCGCCTTCGGGCCTCCTGTTGAGCATGCTAGAGCAACGAGTTTGGTTGCATTCTGAGGTAATTGTACTGGATTTCTCTTCTGAGCCAGTTGTCTCACCATCTTAAGAGTATCCGGCTTTGCCACCGGCTTCGCTGCCTCTGGCTCCTTTAATACCCCTGAATCTGCTTGAGTGGCAGTTGCTAAACAGGATAAAATGTTGTTGGAGAATTGATTGCTCTTTACCTCTAAATAACTCTCCGGCTTTGTTACAAAATCAAATGCTCCAAGCTCTAATGCGTAAATTGTCTCCTTAGCATCCTTTGTTGCAATGGTGCTAACGATAATCACTTTCGCTTTTATGTTTCGCTTCTTCAACTCAGCCAGCAGCTCTAAACCATTCATTTTAGGCATATTAATATCAAGAAGAACTGCGTCAAAGTCTTTGCCTCTGCTTAGCAGTAAATTCAACCCATCCAGACCATTAACTGCTACTTCAGTAACCTGAAACCTATCGTCTGCATTTATTATATCAGAAATCACCCTTCTCATGAGTGCAGAGTCATCTATTATTAAAATATTTTTCTTCATTCTTCGACTTTTACCTTTCCTTATCATTTCTTCTAAGACGGCGTTCCTGCTCAAAAATGAAACGAATCAGGTTTTCTCTATCCTTTGGAGAAATATCAACAAATTGAACTCGATGCTCGAAGGTACCAATCCTATTTTCAATTTTGTAGGAAGCAACAATTTGTGCTTCTGGCTCCATCTTTATTGTGTCATTACCAACTCTGACAACTATTTTGATTCGAAGCTTATCCCCTTGCTTATGTAAATACTTGGAATAGAACCTTAATCCACCTCCGCTGATATCTAAAATATCACCATGTATCCAGTCTTTATTAAACTGGCTTAAGTTTTTCTTACACTCTTCCCGTTCTTTGTCGTTTTCGAAGTCATCTACCTTCAGTCTTTTCTCAAGTAATTCCTCATCCAATGTTACCAGGCGATAATCAATATCATAGATACATTCAAGCCTGTAAAATTGTCTTCGCTGAATTTTTACTAAATTTGTAATTACTTTTACATTCGATACAATCATATTGTTTTCCTTATGATTGCTTAATACTACGCAATTACCCTGGTACAATCCCTTACTGGTATAAAAGCATAAACTGAAATTAGCTCCAATACCCAAAACTAACGCTTTACCATATATAATTGGTGCTGCAATGCTAATGATGTCTGAATCTACAAAATCTACTAATTGGCTAGCAAAAGTTTTCGAATTATGTAATTCGCGACCAGAATTATTCAGTGGTTTTAAATCAATTTTATCACCATAATTTAATACTTCACGCAGCATTTCTTCCCTCCCACAGGATGTAGCAACTCTTCCTATTAAACTTAATGTCCGCATGCTCATTTCGTGTTGACACAAGGTGTCAAAATATGAACCTGCTGCGTACGGCATCAACGAAAGCTTTTCGTTTGATTGCCTGTTTATTTTCTAATTCTTGACCTTAGTAAATTAGTAAAAAGTTGTGCTATTCCCTTTTTATTGTGTGTCTCATCATTTGTAGTATGCTCACTTAAACTATGGGCAAATGAAGTAAGCGAGCTGGTAAAATCAGAATTTGGATAAAGCATCAGGGCAGGCTTTTGTTTCATAACTGCTTTTGACACAGTGGAATCCTGCGGTACCGAACCCAAAAACTCCAGTCTGAAATCAAGAAACTTACTAACCACCAAACTTAGTTTATCATATAATTCTTTGCCATCCTCATTGGAGTCAACCCGGTTTGCGATCATCTTGATTACCGTTTCTTCAAGTGATACATCTGTTTTTCGATTTAAGGTTTTTAATAATGCATACGCATCGGTAATCGATGTCGGTTCCGGTGTTGCAACTAACAAAACCTCAGAGCTGGCTGCTACAAATTCGAGCACTGAATCCGCAATGCCAGCACCGGTATCAACAATAATGATGTCTGCTTTTTCATCCAGTTCTACTAGCTTTTGAATCAAATATACAATCTGATCCCTCGTCAAATTCGTTAGTTCCTGGATACCCGAACCACCAGAGATAAATCCTATATTCTCCGGTCCTTCTGTGATAATATCCGTTAAGCTCTTACCCCTGAACATAAGATCAGCAAGATTATATCGCGGTCGAATGCCCAGCATAACCTCAACATTTGCCAAACCAAAATCCGCATCTAGTACAATCACTCGATTGCCAATACGGCTTAATGCAATTGCAAGATTCACCGAGATACTTGATTTACCTACTCCACCCTTACCACTGGTAACAGTAATTACTCTGGCAACCCTTCTTGATACGGTCTGTTCCTTGACCATCTTCCTTAACTTTTCAGCCTGATCCATTATAAGCCTCCACGACACCGTACTACGGTATCTTTTAATCAAAGTGAGTTATTTTTCTATTTTACTGTCCCCTCAGTAATTGTTTTGCAATATTTTGAGCATCCACCCGTGAAATATCATCCGGTACATTCTGTCCAAACGTAGCATAGGATAAAGGTGCCTCTGTTAGCATACGTATATTGAAGAGGTTCCCAATTGTTCCTGTTTCATCTAACTTTGTAAAGATAAGATTATAATTAATGATCTCTGAATACGCTTCTGTTATTTTAATTAAGTCCAGGTATTTTGTAGTAGCACTTAGAACCAGATAAATCTCACGTTCCTCTTCTGGGATCGTATTAATCAGAGACTCTATATCATCTCTTTGCTCCTTGCTACGATGGGATCTGCCCGCTGTGTCCACGAAGATCAGATCATAATCGGCAAATTCCTGTTTCGCCATCCGTATTTCCTCATCGGAATAGATAACCTTAAGGGGAATCCCTAATATGTTCGCATAGGTTCTCAATTGCTCCACTGCTGCGATACGATAGGTATCTGCCGTTAAAAACGCAACCTTTAATTTCTCATTGACCTTAAACTTAGAAGCAATCTTTGCAATGGTTGTGGTCTTTCCCACCCCTGTCGGCCCAATAAAGAAGATAAACTTCGGTGTGGCCCCCTCCACACTTATCATCTTGGGCTGCCCAAGCTTAAGTATGATTTTCTGATATATACTGGCCAGAATATTGTCCATGGAAGCATCCTTCTTTAAGGTACCTTCTATTTCTGAAATAATCAGATTGGCGTATTTTTCATCAACCTCATTCGAAACCAGTTGATTATAGATTAATTGGATGCAGGCCAGATTTTTATTTGTTTCCAAGGTCTTGGCATCCTGTTTTTCCTGCAGCTCTTTTTCTTTCTCCATCATCTGCTTTTCTAAAAGATTCTGCAAATTATTGAGCTTCAACTCAATGGCAGAAGAAGCCGCGGGAATATCTCCTGTAAGCCGGCTGCCACTGCTATCCATTGGCTCATCATAGATGATATCCGGCATCATCGCTTTTCGCTGTGGTACTGCCTGAATCGGCATTACATTTTTTGCCTTGTCATTACGGTATGTTATATTTTCGTCAACAGCAGCCGTAATTTCAACAAGTGGTTTACGAAATAGCTTGTGGATGCCTTTTGGAGATACTGTCTTTATATTCATGACAATAGCATCCTTACCCAATTCTTCCTTCGCGAGCAGGATTGCTTCTGTCTCCGTATTTGCTTGAAATTTTTTGATAATCACTATACTGTCACCATCCCTACTGACTGTAATTCAACATTGGAGTCTATTTCATTATACGATACTACGATTAAATCCTTAAAGTAATCCTGTGTTAAACGCTTAAAGTACATGCGCACGATAGGAGAAGTGATAATGATTGGATTCTTGCCAAGTTCCTCTAGCTTATGTACTTCCGTCTGAACCGACTCCATGATGTCTCTAGTAATACTTGGATCGAGGGTAAGGAATGCTCCCTGCTCCGATTGTTTTACAGAACCCATGATTTCCTGCTCTACCTTGGGGTCTAAGGTAACCACGCTGGTCATTTCGTTAGACGGGAAATATTTATTAGAAATTGCGCGCTTCAAACTTTGTCTCGCATACTCCGTAAGTACATCTGTGTCACGAGAGGTAGGTGCGTAATCTGCCAGGGTTTCAAATATAGTTACTAAATCCCGGATGGATACCCCTTCCCGAAGCAGGTTTTGAAGCACCTTCTGAATCTCACCAATATTAAGCAACTTAGGTACAAGCTCACTTATAAGCGTTGAATGAGAATCCTTGATATTGTCAACCAGATGCTGTACATCCTGTCTGGTAAGCAGTTCATAGATATGTGCTCGAATTACCTCTGTTAAATGTGTTGCAATGATTGACGGCGGATCTACTACAGTGTAGCCTAAGGTTTCAGCTCTTTCCCGCTGTCCTTCCGTAATCCAGATTGCCGGCAAATGGAAGGATGGTTCAAAGGTAGGTATTCCGGTAATTTCCTCTTCTACATACCCTGGATTCATAGCCATATAGTGATCAAACAGGATCTCTCCCTCACTCACCTGAATTCCCTTAATTTTTATAATGTATTGGTTTGGATTTAACTGTATATTATCACGTAAGCGAATCATAGGAACAACACATCCAAGCTCCAAGGCAATCTGTCTTCTAATCAGTACCACACGATCCAGTAAATCACCGCCCTGATTCGTATCGGCAAGTGGAATAATACCATATCCAAATTCTAA
>JAQZBD010000006.1 GCA_029239235.1 Herbinix sp. | reverse complement strand
GGATTAGGTTGGTTGATAATACGTTTGAGGAATTTATGGACATTATACGAAAGCTTCGCAGTGAAGAAGGCTGTCCTTGGGATCGGGAGCAGACCCATGAGAGTTTGAAGAATTGCTTAATTGAAGAATGCTATGAGACCATTGAGGCAATTAATAATCAGGATAATGAAAATCTGCGTGAAGAATTGGGTGATGTTCTTTTGCAGGTAGCACTTCATAGTGTGATAGCCGAAGAAATGAACGAATTTACCATAGACGAAGTTGTTTCTGAAGTGGCTGAGAAAATGATTCGCAGACATCCCCATGTCTTTGGTGATGTAGTGGTGGAAAATTCGGAAGGTGTTATTCATAACTGGGAAGAAATTAAGAAGACAGAGAAGAATAAAGGGAATGCAGCACAAGAGTTGCTTCGCGTTCCAAAGGCTCTTCCGGCTAATATCAGAGCTGAAAAAATTCAGCGAAAAGCTGCCAAAGCAGGTATGGATTTTGAAGGGGTTCCACAGGTGTTAAACAAGGTCGAGGAAGAGCTGAAAGAACTCTCGGAAGCTATAGAAATTGGGGATAAAAGCAAGATTGACGAAGAATTTGGTGACCTTATGTTCTCAATAGTTAATTTGTCTCGTTTTTTACAATTAAATGCAGAAAATTCCTTGACAAATGCCACTAATAAGTTTATAAATAGATTTGTAGATGTCTTTGCTCTAGCGGAGAGCAGGGGCCAGAATCTATGTGAACTCACCCCTACAGCACTGGATGAATTGTGGCGGGAAGTAAAATTATTATAAGACGAAAAATTTTTAATACTTTAGAGGAGGAGCAATCCATGAACAAAGCAGAATTAGTAGCAGCAATTGCTGAGAAGACAGAATTTTCAAAGAAGGATTCAGAGAAAGCGTTAAAGGCTTTTATTGATGTAGTTACAGAGGAATTAACAAAAGGTGAGAAGGTTCAGTTAGTTGGTTTCGGTACTTTCGAAGTATCTGAAAGACCTGCTAGAACCGGTAGAAATCCTTTAACAAAGGAAACTATCACAATCGCTGCTTCAAAGGCACCTAAGTTTAAGGCTGGTAAGGCTTTAAAGGACGTTATCAACGCATAGTTAATTGAGAACGAAGGCTGTTTTAATTCTGTGACTATTTAGGTGATGGAATTAAATACAGCCTTTTTTATAGTAGGTCAGGGAAATCTTTAAGGCTTTATCTTACATTGAATCCTCTTATTTCTGAAGTACTTTTATTCTAAATAATGCGAGACGCCTGTGTCACAGGTGTTATGTTCATGGATTGTAGAACTTCCGACAAGTGTGTGGAGGTAATAATGAGACTAGACAAATTTTTAAAGGTATCACGAATTATCAAACGCCGTACTGTGGCTAATGATGCTTGTGATGCAGGTAGAGTGACTATAAATGGAAAGCCTGCGAAGGCTTCAGCAACGGTCAAGGTTGGAGATGTAATTGAGATCGGTTTTGGTGCAAAAGCGGTTAAGGTTGAAGTTTTGGACGTGCAGGAAACTACGAAAAAAGATGATGCAAAAGAGCTCTATAAATATTTATAACATAGGCTTTGCAGTAATAATAACAGGATTATCTGAACAGGAAGCTGGTTTTGATAATATATAGCTTGTAATAAATGTACCGTCATTAAGTAGCAAGTCTCCTCATATACTTAAGAAGATAAAGGATTACCGTTCACAGCGGGATCATCTTCGTAAGGATATGAGGAGGTTTTTTTATGGAAGAGAAGCAACAGATTTTAAAAGGACATAAACTCAATATTAACGGGAGAAAAACAGCAGCTATCACAGGTGTAAATGATGTATTATCCTTTGATGCAGGTGAAGTATTATTGCAGACGGAGCAGGGGGTTCTTATGATTCGTGGAACAGAGCTTCATGTGAACCGACTAACCCTGGAAAAAGGTGAAGTGGATATTGATGGAAGGATTGACAGCTTGACCTATTCCGATACCTCCAATATGGGTAAATCCTCTGAGAATATATTTGGCAGGCTTTTCAAATAGGAGGCCTGTATGAATGAAGAAATTATAATGCAATTACAGTTTTTTGCAATATCTATTTTGTGGGGCGCGATTGTAATACTTACCTACGATTTTCTTCGTATTTTTCGAAGATTAAAAAAACACGGAAATATAATGATCGCAACCCAGGATATCTTATTCTGGATTGCAGCCAGTCTATTTATTTTTGTCATGATTTATCAAGAAAATGATGGAATTATTCGTGGTTTTTGCGTGATGGGGATGGCTATTGGGATGGTAATATACCACTTTATGCTCAGTGAGTTCCTGGTAAAAATGATCACTAGGCTTTTTCGACTGTTGCTGAAGCCATTTGAGATAATATTTGGCGCCGTAAGGAAAGTTGGAAAATTAATAGGAGCCAGATGTAATAAAGTTATAAAGTTCACAAAAACCCAATTGAAAAAATGGAAGAAATCAGTTAAACTATCAGATGAAAAAAGAAAAAAGGAATAGGCGTTTTTCTATTTAGAGGATATTTAATGATGAGAAAAAGACGTAAAAATAGTACAGGCTTTGGAATCATAGCTATTGTAGTGTTCATTTTTGCTGCTATTGTGTCATATAGCAGGGTCGGCCTTCAGGAGAGATATGACGAGGCTGAAGTCAAAATTGAACGACTGCAGGGTAAGATTAATGAGCAAAAGGAGCGTGCTCTTGATATCAGTAATCTAAAAGCATATGTACAAACCAAAGCGTATATTGAAGAGATGGCCAGAGAAAAGCTGGGATTAGTTTATCCCGATGAGATTATCTTCACTCCAGAGGACGACAATTAATTTAGAAGTATGTCTATCACTCAAATAGATGGATTCTGAATTCTGTGGCTTTACAAAGGATATGAATTTCACTTGAATTATTTGCTCACCGGTAAAAAGATTAATTTTACAGGAGGGGTTAATTCTCTTGTGATTTTTTTATAATAAAGTGATTGACAATCTATCAGAAAGCAGATATAATAAAGTTCGTCACTTCGGCGAAGTAGCTCAGTTGGCGAGAGCACGCGGTTCATACCCGCGGTGTCGGCGGTTCAAATCCGTCCTTCGCTATTATCACAGATACAGTATGAAAAGGGTAGTAATCTTACTAACAATAGGTTAGTGGTTACTGCCCTTTTCTGTAATAAAAAACAAGGGAATCAGTTTTATCGATTCCCTTGTTCCGGTTATGTATCATAGCTAAATCTTGAATTTCTGTATTAAAGCATTTAAGCTTTCTGCAATCTCAGATTGTCGCGTAGCCATTGTTGAAATTTGTTCTACAGCCTGTGAGGTTTTGCTCATACTGCTTAATATTACCTCTGAACTGTCGGTGGTACTTGACATATTATTAGCGATGCTTTGAATTACGCTGCTGATTTCTTCTGTGGAGGCATTCATCTCCTGCGACATGGAGGCAGTATCCTGTGAAAACTCATTTACAAAGATAGCATCATGATCATAGCTTTCTCCAGTACTTACTAAGAGATCATAATCAGATCGAACCTGTTGGTCAATAAAGTTCAATAGATCCATAGAGCTTTCTTCTAAATCATTAAAGGCTCCTTGTACATCAGAAATGACATGGTTGATTTCATTTGCGTATTCTGTTGATTTTTCAGCTAGCTTGCGAATTTCATTAGCCACAACAGCAAAGCCTCTTCCTGCCTCGCCAGCTCTTGCGGATTCGATCGAAGCATTCAGAGAAAGAAGATTAGTCTGCTCTGCAATATTAGAGATGGCATTCAGTATCATTAGGATTTCTTCTACTACTTTACCTTTATTAATAGCCTTCATCATGCTTTCCTGCTTCTCAGCATAGATTTGATCCGCCAGTACCTTGGATTTAATACCTTGAGACTTAATACTGTCGGCTCTCTTTCTGATTTCGCTGGACTGTTCATGGCCGTTATCTGCAATGGAGGATAATTGTGTAATGCCGGAATCTACTTGTTCAATAGTCGCTGATAATTCTTCTGTAACAGCGTTAATATCCATAACATCTCTTACAATGCTTTCGGTATTACTATTGATGCTTTCAAAATCACTGGATAATTCTTCGATGGTGGCAGATAGCTCCTCGCTGGAAGCAGAGACCTCCTGAGATTGCATCATAATTTGATTTACAATCTGCTTAAGATTATCTTGGGATTTATCCAGCGCATGAAGTAAAGTGCCAAACTCATCCTTGTTCTTATGCTTAATCTGAAGGGTTAAATCACCATTTCCGATGGATTCTGCTAACAGGATGCCTTTATTCAGTGATTTCTTAATATATCTAGACATTAAAACTGCCAAGATAATTGATAACAAAAAGCTGATTGCAAGTGCGGAATACATGAAACGAACAGAAGTGTAGGAATAGGACTCGTTCTGGTCATGGGAAACATCAGCTCTTTGGATGTTATCGCTAATCAAGGAATCCAAGGATTTTTCCATATCAAAACGAGAATAGGTTACATTTGGTAAGATGTGATTTGCGCTTGCAAAGTCGCCGTCGACTGCAAAAGCGATTAACTTTTGAGTTTCTTCCTTATAACGTTGCAGGCTATTTTGAAAGAGATTCCAGGTAGCGATATCTTCCTCATCAACAATCCGACCGTTTAAGTCGTTAATAATGCCTGAGATATCCTCCATAACAATAGTAATTTTTTGTGCATTAGCTTGAACAGTATGAGTATTATCGGTATTGAGAAGCTCAATAAGATACTCCCTAACTACCAGCAGATCTTCTTTAATTAAATGAAAATCATTAATGTTCTGAAGGTGAACATCATACATAGTGGAAGTATTGTGTCCCATGTCTTTTATATAGGATATTCCTATCATGCACACCAAACTCATTATAATGCTTGTTATTAGAAAGCTAATAATTAATTTTACTCTAACCGATAAATGAACCGATCTCTTTGTTGCTCTGGTATTTGGTTCCTTATTTAATTTCTTATTTGCTTTCTTAATTGCTTTCTTATGTGATTTCTTACTTGATTTCGTAGCTGATATTGTATCTGAAATCGTATCTAACGTATCTATCGTATCTGATATCGTATTTGATTTCATACTTGATTTTCCAGCGGATTTCTTTATTAATATTTTTTTTAATCCCATAACTTCTCCCATCTGACAGTAAAAATCTAATTTGTGATTTAGCAGCCAATTGAATATATAAAAAAAGCCTCCTTCATTTTGTGGCATTCACTTCATATATTAGAGCACTGTCGTTTTATTTGTAACAGCTTACGTTGCAGCGATAGATATTACCCTACATCCTACTTTGCCTTATTTATTAAGTATGGCTATACTAAATCTTATTTTTTTGATTATATCAAGTAATTCGAGTTTTTTCTATATTTAATTCCATAAATTACAAAGACTTTGACTTACTTTAATTAATTATTGATTGGATTTATCCTAATAATGTTTATTTCAGGCATGCAATCACCTTTATTTTCCTATTATATAAAAAGAGTGCATGGGTTTTCTTTTATATTATTTAGAAAGAATATGGATGCGCTTGGGAACATATGAAATCGCCTTGATAGGAAAGTACAAGCTCCCGGTCTTAAGAGTAAGCTAATGGTCTTAACAAAAATGAGGGCTTTTTTTATGAGGTATTTCGAGGTTTCATGGTTTTCTTGTCAGAAAGTTTTCAGAAATTGGGGATATGTTTTGACAAAGATTTTAAAAGGCAGTTCCTATAATTACAGCACAACCCTCAAGGGCCGTTCGCTTGGCTTGGAGGGAAATAGAATGATGTATGCATTTGCACCTATGTGAATCAGGAGGAGAGTATGTAATATGAAAGGTATCAGCAGCAAAGCATTTTTAGTTTATCTAATTGGATTTATGATCGCCAGAGCGTCTTTTTATGGTATCGATCCTTTGGCAATTGCATATTTTATGGCAGTTTGCACGACTGGTCTTAGTAAAGGACTAGGTTGTATTGTTGTTTTTCTTGGACTTGCTACGGTAATGGAGCCTATACAGGTAGTGCGATATACCTTAGCGATGGTAGCAACTATCATTTTGTTAGAGTCCCCCCTGCTTAGAAACCGTAATATACCAAAAGGAATTTATTATGGTGTGGCTCCTATCTTCTTAGTACTTATCTCTTTCATTGACCTGTTTTCGCAGGGAGCAGTCGGAAGCAGAATCGGTTTTATCGCTTTGGAAGGTGTTGTTGCTGTGGTTGCCACCTACATTTTTAAGCAGGGTATTGATTATGTTCTTCACAGCGGAAAGGGTTATAAGATGACCAATGAGCAGATGGTCAGTGTGGCTGTGCTTATGGCTATTGTCATCTACGCAATACCCCAGTACCAGAATAGTTTTTTTTCTCCTCTTGAAACGGTTGTTTATTTTACCGTATTATTTTTTACATATAAATACGGAGTGGGGCAGGGAACAATTACAGGAGCGGTATGCGGCTTTGCATTATTTTTACGAGGGGCAAATGTAGCGGACATCGGCATGTATACTATGATGGGTATTATTGCAGCGATATTCCGTGAGATGGGCAGATTTCCAACAGCAATGATCTATATGATGATGGCGGCAGTCATGGGTGTTATCAATAAAGATATGGAGCTAACGATTTCGGAGATAAGTGCTTTGGCATCTGCAGTAATCGCTTTTCTACTCATTCCCTCTAACCTAATCTATAGAGCTGACGCGGCCGGCGGCACAGGGCGGCAGGAACAGTTAGCAGCGCAAAATATAAAGAAGATTGCAAAAGCAAGAATGAAGATATTTTCTGAATCATTTTTGAAGCTGTCTAAAACGCTGGATACGATAGCAGAACAGCAGACAAAGCTAAAACAAAAGGAGGTGAACCGGATATTTGAGGATATCTCGGAGAAGCTTTGCAAAAACTGTGATCAATGCAGCGATTGCTGGGAGCATAATTTTCAGCAAACTTATCAAGCCGCAAGTCTAATGTTTGAAAAAGCTCAGGAAAAGGGAATCCTTGGTGTGGAAGATATTCCAATGGAGTTTCTTTCTGATTGTATTAGCGCAGAAGATTTTATCGCTGAGACGAATCGTGGCTTTGAGATAGCAAAGCTTAATCGTATCTGGCATCACCGGATCTCGGAAAGCAGAGAAGTAATTGCAGAACAGCTAAAGGAGGTATCCACAGTAATTCAAGAGATTACGGGGGATATCTATGAAACCTCCCAGGGGGCAAGATCCGAGGAAGAGCGGGTGGTGCGTGCTCTTCGGTCAGAGCATATTAATGTAAAGGATATCACAATATTTGAGCGGGGAGACAATAGAAAAGAAGTTTATATTACCGCAGCCTGCCAGGGTGGGCGTTGCGTGACCGCCAAAGAGACGGCGGCTATTATTTCAGAGGTATTAGATAATAAAATGAAGGTTTCGGAAGCCTCAAAGTCCGTAATCACTAAGGATTATGAGAATTTTGCATTTATGACGGATACTAAATTCAAAGTATTAACCGGAGTTTCACGGGCAATGAAGGAGAATATATCCGGAGATAATTTTTCTTTGCTTAAGCTTGAATCCGGGGAATTTATGATTGCACTTTCTGATGGAATGGGAACAGGAGCAGAAGCAGCTCAGGAGAGCGAGACTGTGATGTCCCTTCTGGAGCAGATGATTGAGGCAGGCTTTCGTGCAGAAACAGCAATCAAATTAATAAATTCCAGCTTGGTATTAAAGTCGGATCAACAGACCTTTTCCACCGTAGATCTTAATTTGATCAATCTTTTTTCAGGTATGTGTGAATTTATTAAGATTGGTGCAGCGGCGACCTTTATTAAACGGGATAACTGGGTGGAGACAATAACCTCCACTACACTACCCATTGGTATGTTTGGCAATGTAGACTATGACACCGTAACCAAAAAGCTATATGAAGGGGATATTATTATCATGGTTACGGATGGAGTGTTAGATTGTATCGAGGAAGAGGACAAGGAGGCATATATGGAGCGTCTCATTATGGAGATTAAGAGTAATAATGTACAAGAAATAGCAAATCGCATCCTGGAAGCAACACTTTCTAAAAGTAATTATGTTCCAAGGGATGATATGACTGTAATAACTGCCGGAATCTGGTTAAAATAGAAATAGGGCTTGAAAAACCGTTGAAATATCATAATAAATAGATTATGATACTACAAGATGAAAGATCAAGTGATTGCTTCTACCGGCCTGTTCAATTTTGATAAGGCTTCAAAAATTGAAAGGCATGGGTATCAAAATGATTAACCAGGTATTCGATTATACCAGCAAACATCATATGATAAAACAGGGGGATAGAATTGTCGTCGGGGTATCCGGGGGCGCTGATTCTGTCTGCCTTTTGTATGTGCTTTGGAGGCTTTCAGAAAAAATCAGATACTCAGTAAGGGTTGTTCATGTGAATCATGGTATTCGCGGGAAGGCAGCAGATGATGACGAGCAGTATGTAAAGGAGCTTTGCTTGCGACTTGGAGTCCAGTTCCATCCCTTTCATATTGATGTAAAGAGTATGGCGAAAGAACAGGGCTTGTCCGAGGAAGAAGCAGGTAGAAATGCACGTTATCAGGCTTTTGTTCAGGTATGCAAAGCGTATCAGTGTAATATAATAGCAGTTGCACATAATAGGAATGATAATGCGGAGACAATTCTATTTCATTTGCTCCGGGGGACGGGTATGAAAGGTCTAACCGGCATTGAACCAACGCGCAATTTAAAAATGGATGGCTGGGATGTGTCGCTAATTCGCCCTTTGCTGCATATAGAAAGATATGAAATAGAAAATTATCTTCACGAAGAAGGCATCTCATATCGAACAGATGCTACAAATCTTACGGAGGATTATAGTCGAAATAAAATCCGTAATGTTATATTATCCTATGCAGTAAAAGAAATCAATTCGGGTGCAATAGGTCATATCAATGAATCTGCTTCTAAAATTGGAGAGGCGCTGGAGTTTATTGATTCCTTCGTAGCATGTCAATACCGGCAAGTGGTTAGGCAAGAGCAGGATGGTTGTTTTATTCGTGTGGAAGCACTGGAAAGGCAAGCCGGGGTAATTCAAAAAGGATTAATTCGCAAAGCATTGGAACAGCTCTCAGGGCATCTAAAGGATCTTGAAGCAAAGCATGTGGAGGCTGTGTTAGAGCTCACAGAAAAGCAGGTGGGAAAGCTCATCCATTTACCCTATGGAGTCATTGCAAGCCGTGAGTATGAGGAAATCAGACTTTCAAAAAAAGAAGAGATTGCTGAAAAAAGAACTGTGAAAGAACCAATGGTTCCGATCCAAATGAGTATCCCGGGAACCTTTTTTATTCCCGAGAAAGGACGGTATTTAGAGACTCAAATATTAAATTATGAAAAAAACATGCCAATCCCGAAAAATAGTTGTATGAAATGGTTTGATTATGATAAAATAGAAAATGCTGTTGAAATACGAAACCGTAGGGAAGGCGACTATATTCAGATTAATTCGCTGGGTGGAAGAAAGAAACTGAAGGACTATTTTATTGACCAAAAGGTTCCGAAGCCCCTTAGAGATAGTCAAATTCTAATTGCAGATGGAAGTCATATTATGTGGATCCCTTTTGAAGGGGAGCGTATGAGTGAAAAATATAAAGTGGGCGAAACCACTACGAAAGTACTTTCGATGAAATTGATTGATTTGGAGGAAAATAAGAATGACAGGTAAAGTTAGAGAAATGATATCAGAGGTACAGGTTAATGCGAGAATTAAGGAATTGGCAGATCAGATTAGTGAAGATTATAAAGGCAAAGGCGTTCACCTTATTTGTATTTTAAAGGGTAGTGTATTTTTTACCTGTGAGCTTGCTAAGAGACTTTCGATTCCAGTAACGATAGATTTTATGTCCGTATCAAGCTATGGCAGTGAAACAGTTAGTTCAGGAAGAGTTCGTATTTTAAAAGATTTGGATGAATCTATTCAAGGAAAAGACATATTAATTATAGAGGATATTATTGATTCCGGTAATACTTTGTCCTATTTGAAGGATTTACTTGGAACCAGAGCACCAAAATCATTAGAAATCTGTACTTTATTAGATAAGCCGGATCGCAGAGTTACCAATGTGGATGTTAAATATGTTGGCTTTGTAATTCCGGACGAATTCGTGGTAGGCTATGGTCTGGATTATGACCAATACTACAGAAACCTTCCTTATGTAGGAGTGGTTGAGCAGTAGAGTTATTTTGGCGGTTACTTTTTCATTTTTACCAGACAATTATTGAAGGAACAAGTTGAAAAATGTAATTTGGTGTAATATAGTAAAAATAGGATAAATTAACAGCAAGAGAATGCATTAATAAGGAGGTTGTTTAGTGAGAAAACAGATGAAAGGATATGGTTTCTATATCATTATTCTGCTGATTGTGTTAGCTACGGTCTATTTATCACAAAGTTTTGAGTTTAGCAACACGGATGAATACTCTTCTACTCAATTTGTGGATGATATTGACAAAGGAAATATAAAATCCATTGAGATCAATCAGAACCAGGAAGTTCCAACAGGTAGCGTCACAGTCACCTTGACGAATGATTCGACGAAGACATTTTACGTACCAGATGTAAAGGAAATTACTCAGCTTGCAGCGGAAAATAAGATAGTTTACCATACGAATGATGTTCCGCAGCAGAACTGGTTTTTAACCTCGGTATTACCTTATATCCTTGTATTTATTATCATTATTGTATTGTTTTCTTTTCTGTCCAATCAGGCATCCGTGGGCGGAGGCAACAGCAAGGTCATGAACTTTGGTAAAAGCCGTGCCAAGATGACAACAGAAGAAAATAAAACTACAACATTTAAAAATGTTGCAGGTCTAGACGAGGAAAAGGATGAATTAAAGGAAATTGTAGATTTCTTAAAATCTCCAAAGAAATATATTCAGGTAGGAGCAAGAATCCCTAAAGGTGTTCTTTTAGTTGGACCTCCAGGAACCGGTAAGACCTTGCTTGCGAAAGCAGTTGCAGGTGAAGCAGGTGTACCGTTCTTCTCCATCTCCGGTTCAGACTTTGTTGAGATGTTTGTCGGTGTCGGTGCATCCAGAGTTAGAGATTTGTTTGAGGAAGCAAAGAAGAATTCACCTTGTATCGTATTTATCGATGAGATTGATGCAGTCGCAAGACGTAGAGGTACCGGACTTGGCGGTGGTCATGATGAGAGAGAGCAGACGTTAAACCAGTTGTTGGTGGAGATGGATGGCTTCGGTGTAAATGAAGGCATCATTGTTATGGCGGCTACCAACCGTGTAGATATTCTTGACCCTGCTATTTTGCGTCCCGGTCGTTTTGACCGTAAGGTTACGGTTGGACGCCCCGATGTTAAGGGAAGAGAAGAGATTCTGGCGGTGCATGCAAAAGGTAAGCCCTTAGGTGATGATGTGGACTTAAAGCAGGTGGCTCAGACGACTGCTGGCTTTACCGGCGCAGATCTTGAAAACTTATTAAATGAAGCAGCGATTGGTGCTGCCAGAGATAACCGCAGCTATATTAATGACGAGGATCTTAAGAAATCCTTTATCAAAGTCGGTATTGGTACCGAGAAGAAAAGTAAGGTTATTTCAGAGAAAGAAAAAAGAATTACGGCTTATCATGAAGCCGGTCATGCAATTCTGTTCCATAAGCTTCCTGACGTTGGACCGGTATATACGGTTTCCATTATTCCTACCGGAAATGGAGCAGCTGGCTTTACTATGCCACTGCCGGAAAAGGATGAGATGTTCCATACAAAAGGCCGAATGAAACAGGAAATTATTGTGGATCTCGGCGGAAGAGTTGCAGAAGAACTGATTTTTGATGATGTTACTACAGGAGCATCCCAAGATATTAAGGTTGCAACTTCAACGGCTAGAGCAATGATTACCCGCTATGGCTTTTCAGAGGCTATTGGTATGGTAAACTATGAGAATGACGATGATGAAGTATTCATTGGAAGAGATCTGGCTCATACCAGAAGCTATAGTGAGAGCGTGGCAAACCACATCGATGAAGAGGTTCGCAAGATGATTGATGAATGCTACGCGGAAGCTAAGAGAATTCTGATTGAGAATAAGGATGTTTTGGAAGCTTGTGCTACTCTCTTGATTCAGAAGGAGAGAATTACAAGAGAAGAGTTTGAAGCATTATTTGAGAACAGTGGTATTGCAGATAATAGTCAGGCATAGGAAATAGCTGTAAGGTATTGTGCAATGTGACGAAAAAAAAGTTGATAATTTGTGAAGTTTGTGCACACTTATTTAAGGAAACATGCTATACTATGTTTGTAAACCCCAATACATTATATAGTTTTTGCTACACCCCCATAAGTAACAAAAATACCTTCTCCGAAAAAGGGCAGTCCCATAACTGCCCTTTTTTACGTTGTGAAAAGCGGAACTGATGGTGAAGGATTTGAGTGTCAAAAGCCTGTGAGGTGTTGGAAGTAAAGGGTTAAAGATGTAAAAAAAGATCGGCCGTGGTTATTTAGCCGATCTTTGTAATTAAGCGGATAGGTTGTAGCGTTTCTTACTATATAAACACTGATTTATACTGTTTTATAATGAGTACACGTTACGGTATCAGGACGCAGTTCTTATCAAGGAGCTGTATAGGGTGATAGGATAATTTTGAGGTACGTAATCCGAGGTCACCGACGTCCTCTTCTCGGTTGATGTATTGGATATCAAAGGAATTCATTATGTCACTGGAGAATTCTTTTACTATCATTTGATAGGAACCTTCGTATTCCCGGTTTGCCTTCTCAATATGAGTGTATAGTGTATCCTTTACGATTTCTCCGATTGACATGGCAACTATGGTTCCATCGACTTCGATAAAGCCGCCGGGAAGTTTAAATTGCTCGAGATAGGGAAGAAGTTCTAAGGTTCTAGTTAGCTCTTCTTGTGCCAGAGAGGCTTCCTTGGCATGATTTTTTTCGTAGTCCATTAAGAAGTCAATAATTCTTGGCATATTTTCAGTTGTAATTCTTTGATAGCTATAATTTGGGTAAAGCTTCTTAAACTTGTTAATATGATTTCTTTGTCCGCTGTATCTCCTGCCTGCCATGTTTGCCAGATCAGTTGCATTATATAGGTAGTCTGCCCAGTCACGGCTTGGTGGACATGGGATACTGCCGTTAAAATCATTTACTAAAATTTTAGCAGCTTCATCAGGTACCGTACAAAACCATAAAGGTATTTGCTGCTCCTTAGCATATTCTTTTAGTGCATCCATGGCTTTTTTTATGGAGCCTCCGCCGATTGGCAGAGTAAAAGCGGTGTGGTCGATAAACATTACCTTAAACATAAGCATGTCGTCATAAATAGCAAAATGGGACTGATAAAAATCCCTCCACATATATAAAGCACCGATTGTGTAGTCACTGGTGCGACTGATTCTGTATTTGAAAAATTCAGCGGTCTTTAAAATGTTATTTGCGTTAATTGGTTCAAATGTAAGCATAAGTATCCTCCATGTGATTGATTCACAATCACTTTTTTCGTGACAAGATGAATCTGCCTGCTGATTCATCCTGCGGGGTCAATTCGTTCTACTCGACCCTTCTTGTATGACGCTTCAAGCCTTGCATCATTTCATAGATTCAAACTAATATTTTGTATTATCGGTAACAATAAAGATAAAGATGAAAGAGATTAAAATTATTACGATAGAACAATTTAGTTTAAAACAATTTAGTTTGTAGCATATAAACTATATCATATGATACGATTTCTGTCTAGACGACATCAATCTCTTCTTAACATATCATTCCACCGGGTGATCTTACTTATCCATTTGACTTTTCTTAAAGGTGCTGCATTTGTGCTGTGTATCCCCGATAATTGAATCATAATTTTATTACTTTTCATAATTTTTGTTACTAATTTTTGTTACTATAATATTAAATTTGATAAATAGGGTAGATTGGGAATAAATAATTGTGTTAGAATAAAGTGAATCATTTAAAAAGTATAATTTACATTCGGCATTGAGCGTCCCTAACGGAATAATGACCGTTCGTATGGAATGAAGAACATTTCACATCCGGCATTGAGTGTCCTAACGAATGTATGACCTTAAGTATAAATAGTGCTTTGTAAAGCTGGAAATCAATGCTGTAAAAATAAATATAATTCGTAACAGTAAAGCGGCTTGTTGCTTTGACTTGTTAAATAATGCGGTAGAATTGAGGAAGTATGAAAATATTACTTGTTGCTTTGAATGCAAAATACATTCATTCGAATCTGGCTGTATACAGCCTGATGTCATTTGCAAATAAATATAAAGCTAGAATTAGTTTAACTGAAATGACGATTAATCATTCAGAAGAAGATATATTGAAAGAGATTTATAAGGAAAAGGCCGATGTGATAGCATTTTCCTGTTATATCTGGAATATTGGCATTATTCGCAGAATATCCTCAGAATTAAAAAAGATTATGCCCGAGATAAGGATATGGTTTGGTGGTCCTGAGGTGTCCTTTGATATGGATCAATGCTTAATAGAGAATCCTCAGCTGGACGGGATTATGTATGGGGAAGGGGAACAGACCTTTCTGGAACTAGCAGGGTATTATATAGAGGGAAAAGGAAGGCTGGAGAATATTCGAGGTCTAGCTTACAAGGAGAGCGCCAAGCTGGATATGAATGATGGGACGGGTAAGCAGCCAGGTCTGTTATCTCTGAATATGCCAGGGGAACCAATGTGGATGGATGATATTCCATTCCCATATGAGGATATGGAAGCTTTCCGTAATCGAATCATTTATTATGAAAGTAGCCGTGGATGTCCATTCTCTTGCAGCTATTGTTTATCCTCGGTAGATAAAAAGGTAAGATTTCGTAGTCTTGAACTTGTGAAAAAAGAGCTGAGAATTTTCCTGGATTATCAAATTCCTCAAGTTAAGTTTGTAGATCGTACCTTTAATTGCAGCAAAAAGCATGCAATGGGCATCTGGAAATTTATTAAAGAGAATGATAATGGTATTACAAATTTTCATTTTGAAATAGCTGCTGATCTTTTGGAGGAGGATGAGATTGCATTTTTAGCATCCTTAAGGCCGGGACAAGTTCAGTTTGAGATAGGGGTACAATCTACGAATCCCGATACAGTAGAGGCCATCCGAAGAAAGATGGATTTTGATAAAGTGGCAGATAATGTGAGAAAAATAAAAGAAGGGGCTAATATACATCAGCACCTTGATTTAATCGCGGGGCTGCCCATGGAAGGTTACAAATCCTTTGAAAAATCATTTTTAGATGTGTATGTACTAAAACCGGATCAGCTTCAATTGGGATTTTTAAAAATCCTAAAGGGGTCGCCAATGGAGATTGATAAAGAAAGTTATGGAATTGTATTTCGCGGTACGGCGCCTTATGAGGTTTTGTATACCAATCATCTTACTTATGAGGAAGTGCTAAGAATTAAGGGCGTTTGTGAGATGGTTGAGGTATATTATAATAGTGGGCAATTTGCATATTCCATTCAATTCTTAGAGCATTTTTATACCTCGCCAATGAAGCTTTACCAAGACATCAGTGATTATTATGAATGCAGCAAAAAAGCGATGTTGGCTCATAACAGGATAAAAAGGTATGAAATACTACTGGATTTCTTCAAAGAAGTCGTGTTAGAATCAGATACTGAAGAGGATATCAGTCTAACCCAGGTATTTCAAGAAATTCTGTTGCTGGATTTATACCTAAGAGAGGATCTGAAGTCCAGACCGGTATTTTCTTTCGCTAAGCCATCAACGGCTGAACTTCGTGCATTATATGATCAATACAAATTAAATCATAAAATGGTTCATATTGAAAAATTTATGTTTGATATTTTCCAATCTGCAACTAGTGGAAAGGCGATTCGAAAGGATACGATTGTTTTGTTTGATTATGCAAACCGCGATGTTCTTAGCAAAGCAGCCAACATATTGATATTAGAGAACGAGCTGGAAAAATAAAAGTTGCAACATTTGATGAGTTACTCTGTCTGAAGATAGACCAGGAAAGGGGAATTACCTTTGGCAAAAAAAAGAATCTCAACAAAAGAAAAAGAGCGCACAGATCGAATTATTCAAGCATTGAATCAGGAGTATTCCATGGAATATCGGTGCTTTTTAAATCATGAGACGCCCTGGCAGCTCTTAATAGCTACAATATTAAGTGCACAATGTACGGATGAACGAGTTAATATCGTTACAAAGGATTTATTTCAAAAATACAAGAGCGTGGAGGCGTTTGCAGGAGCAGAGCAGACGGAGCTGGAACGTGATATCCATTCCACCGGATTTTATCATAATAAAGCAAAAAACATCATAGCCTGTGCAAAACAATTGCTGGAAGAGCATGGCGGCGAAGTACCCAGTGATATTGATGCCCTGACGAAGCTGGCAGGAGTGGGAAGAAAAACAGCAAATGTTATTCGGGGAAATATATACAATGAGCCCAGTATTGTGGTAGATACCCACGTGAAGCGCATTTCTAAAAGGCTTGGCTTCACCAAGGAAGATGATCCGGTAAAAATTGAATTTGAATTGATGGATCGTCTTCCCAGGGAGCAGTGGATCTTATATAATTTACAAATCATTACTCATGGAAGAAGCATCTGTATGGCAAGAAATCCAAAGTGTGAAGAATGCTTCCTAAAGGAGGAATGTGTTTTTTATAATGGGCAAAAGAAAAGCGAGAAAAGTCTTGCTAGAAGTAATAAAATATCATAAAATATTTCTTGCAACCCACAGGATTTTTTAAATTGTTTTCTGTATAGGATAAAGGACATGGGATCATAATAAAGGTCTAGAAAAGCTTAGAGCCTTCTAAGTCTGTGATTAATTTATCTTTGTTGTATATCGTTAATTTCGAGGCAGTTTGGATTAAGTCATCAATTTTTTCTGGAGTATCCTGTTTTCTGTAAATCTCTGCGAGGAGCTTATAGGTATTTGTAACATCGGAGCCTAAGCTGATGGCATATTCCAGAATGGTTTTTGCCTTCGGTGTATCACCGTTATGATAAAGACGCTCTGCCCATTTATGCAGTATGCTTACCATAATGGTATAATTATTCTCATAATCCTGGAGCGAAGACAAATTAGCAGAACCGTATTTATTTTTTAAATCGATATTTGTATATCCGGAAAGGTTTAATATCTTTTTATTTACTAGGCCTAGAATGGTATCACGGTAAGAATTTATAGTTTCATCCTCGTTATCTGCCAGAGGCAGTTGTTCAGGCTGAAGGGTTATATAATTAAGTCCTGAAATATCGGCTCGGCGGACATGATTGGCTTTCATTTCCTTCTCCAGGAAGGAGTCAGAGGCTAATTTTGAGTTTTTTGAGGATTTCCTTATTTCGTAGTGAAGCCATAGGATGAAAATGAGTATAAGTACTGATAATATTGGAAGGGGCATATAATCACAACCTTTCTTTTTACTATTTTACATTTTAATTGAAGAAGCAAATTATTATTTTATTATCAGCAGGGCGTAAACCGGCCAAATGAGTTTTTGTTAAAGAATAGCTGTTAAAGGCAGCAGAATGGGGGTATACTATGAATTTTCATAACAAAAAAACACAAAGAATCATTTCAACAATTATCGTTGTAGTAATGGTATTAACTTTTATGGCTTCCTATGTTTTAAGTGTATTAAATTAGGGTGGGTAGAAGTAACTACAGGTTTATTCATTGTTGTTTAATTCAATATATACAATAAGAAACCAAAAGTCAATGAGTGAAAGATTGTCTTGAATAATCTTATCTTTATGATAAAATAGGAAGAAGTTACATAAATACTACCGATAATTATAGGATGGAAATATTGTTAATAGAAAAGGAGGATGTATGAGCATGAATAGAAAGATATTTTCAGCGATATTATGTTTATCGCTTTCCTTAATTTTAGGGAATGCTATCTATGCATCTGCAGAAGAAGAAAAGACGATCAGCCAAGGCGTGACGATAGATGATGTCGATGTCAGTGGAATGACGAAAGCACAGGCAGAAGAGGCGGTTAAAGGTTTTGTAGAGGCGCTACGTGCAAAAGGAGTTGCAGTAAGAGTACATGATAATACCATATATGCGACTTTAGGAGATTTGGGTTATACAACAGAATATAGTGGTATTATAGAACAGGCACTGGATCTTGGACAGTCTGGTAATCTTATTAAGAGATATAAGGATTTAAAGGATATTGAACAGGGAAATCATACGTATTCTCTGGAATTTACCTATGATGCAGAAAAAATTAAGAAACTCGTATCAAAAGAAGTTAGCTCTTATAATATAGATCCGGTTAGTGCGACTGTAAAAAGAGAAAGCGGAAATTTCGTTTATACAGATCATGTTGTAGGTAGTAAGGTTAATGTTGATAAGACGGTTAAATTAATCGAAGATGCAATCAATAACTGGGACAGGCAGGATATTCTAATTGATGCTGTTGTAGAAGAAGACATGCCGAAATACACCCTTGAGGATGTGAAAAAGTGCAATGCAGTAATTGGTAATTTCTCAACGGAGTACACTACTTCAGCTGAGGGTAGAGCGGCAAACCTGGCAAATGGTGCTAGATTAATTAATAATACGGTGCTATATCCGGGAGATGTATTTAATTCCTATGATAAGCTTACGCCATTTACAGCAGATAATGGATATTTTATTGCAGGTGCATACCTGAATGGTGTTGTAGTGGATAGCGTTGGCGGCGGTGCTTGCCAGGTTACTACTACGTTATATAATGCTGTATTAGAAGCTGAGTTGGAAGTGGTTGAACGCTTTCCGCACTCTATGACAATTAGTTACGTGGACTTATCCAGAGATGCAGCAATTGCAGGTACCTATAAAAACTTTCAATTTAAAAACAATACAGATGCTCCGGTGTTAGTAGAAGCTACTACAAGGGACAGAAGAATTACCTTTAAGCTGTGGGGACAGGAAACAAGAGATACAGAGAACAGAAAGGTAAAGTATGTAACAGAAGTATTATCTAAAACTAATCCTCCTGCTGATGTAGTTACGAAAGATCCAAAGCAGCCGACCACTTATCGCCAGGTTACGCAAACGGCTCATATCGGATATAAGGCAAAGTTATGGAAGGTTGTATATGAGAACGGAAAAGAGGTAAGCAGAGATTTAGTTAATAGCAGTAACTATGCTGCTGCACCCCAGTATGTAACTGTAGGTACGAAGGAAGAGGAAGTCAAACCAACAGAAACGCCTACAAAGGGACCCACAAAGGCACCTACAAAGGCACCTACGAAAGCTCCAACTAAGGCACCAACGGATTCGCCAACAGATAATAATGACAATACAGATACAGGCAATACAAATACTGAAGCAGAAGACTAAGATACTAGAATGAAAACATTATTGGAGATAAAGCATGAACCTTGGAAAAGTACCCGAAACAGTCCTAAAAAGGTCAATACTCAATCAAATAAAGCATAGGCGTGAAGAAGTTCTGGTGGGACCTGGAATCGGTGAGGATTGCAGTGTACTTACAATTGCAGAGGATGAAGTTTTGGTAATGTCAACAGATCCTATCACAGGAACCGTTCAAGACATCGGGACCCTTGCGGTACACATCACGGCAAATGATATTGCTTCCAATGGTGCAGAGATTATTGGAATTATGTTAACGATCCTGCTTCCCGAAGGAACTTCAGAAGCCGATCTCAAAGCTATGATGCAGGAGATTGAAGCTGTATGCAGTAAGTTAAACATGGATGTCATTGGAGGACATACTGAGATTACTAAGGCAGTAAATCAACCAATTGTAACTGTAACCGGTGTTGGAAAGATGAAGCGCTGTGAAGTAATTAAAACAGCAGGTGCAAAGCCGGGTCAGGAAATCGTAATGACAAAATGGGCTGGCTTAGAAGGTACTGCCATTATAGCAGCAGCCAAAGAAGAGGAGCTTAAAACAAAATACAGCGGGAGCTTCATTGAAGGAGCGAAAATGCTGATAGAGAATATTAGTGTAGTTCCGGAAGCAATGGTGGCCAGGACTGCCGGAGTAACATCAATGCATGATATTACGGAAGGCGGAATCTTCGGCGCTTTATGGGAAATCGGAGCGGCTTCTAAGGTTGGATTAGAAGTAGATTTAAAGAAAATACCTCTTAAACAGGAAACAGTAGAAATCTGTGAGTTTTATGATATCAATCCATATATGTTAATTTCCAGCGGATGTATGCTGATCATAACGGAGAAAGCGAATCAATTAGTGGATCAGTTAAAGGCGAACGGAATATCAAGCGCTGTGATCGGACGTATTATAGAAGGAAATGACCGCATTATCATAAATGAAGATGAAAGACGTTATCTGGAACCACCGAAAAGTGATGAATTATATAAGGTAATGTGATGTTGAGATTATAAACAGGAGGCCAAAACCTCCAAAAACAGGAGGCCAAAGCCTCCAAAAACAGGAGGCTTGTGATGAAAGAAAAGATTTTAGCAGCCATTGATAAAAATAGCAAAATAACAGCCGCAGATCTTGCGATTATGTTAGGAGCCACAGAGGAAGAGATCGTTTCTTTAATTAAGCAAATGGAAGATGAATCGGTTATTTGCGGATATCCAACTCTGATTAATTGGGATAAGATAGAATATGAGAGAGTGACCGCTTTAATTGAGCTAAAGGTGACACCACAGCGTGGTCTTGGATTTGATAAAATAGCAGAGCGTATTTATCAGTTCGATGAGGTGCAATCCGTTTATCTAATGTCAGGAGGATTTGATCTGACCGTTATATTGGAAGGAAGAACCATGAGAGAGGTTGCGAATTTCGTATCTGAGAAGCTTGCTCCCATGGATGCGATCCTGAGTACGGCAACACATTTTGTATTAAAGAAATATAAAGAGCATGGATTGCCATTGGTACAAACCAAACACGATGAAAGGATGCTGATTACACCTTGAGAAACCCATTAGCAAAAGTAGTTGTTAATATGCCGCCATCCGGTATACGTAAATTTTTTGATATTGTCAGCGAGATGAAGGATGCGATTTCTCTCGGTGTTGGAGAGCCTGACTTTGATACACCCTGGCATGTACGAGAGGAAGGAATTTACTCCTTGGAAAAGGGGAAAACCTTCTATACCTCAAATGCGGGATTAAAAGAATTAAAGCAGGAGATCTGTAATTATTTAAAGAGACGCTTTGACTTAGAGTATGATTACAATAAAGAAACAATTGTAACAGTAGGTGGTAGTGAGGCTATTGATATCGCAATGCGCGCTATGCTGGAGCCGGGTGACGAGGTGTTAATACCTCAACCCTGTTATGTATCCTACCATCCCTGCACAGTCCTAGCAGGTGGAACGCCTGTAGTAATTGAATTAAAGGGTGAGAATGACTTCAAACTGACAAGGCAGGAACTAATTGATGCCATTACAGAGAAAACTAAGATTCTAGTTCTTGCATTTCCGAATAATCCGACGGGAGCTATTATGGATTATGAGGATTTAAAGAACATTGTTGATGTAATTATTGAACATGATCTGATTGTTATTTCCGATGAAATTTATTCCGAGCTTACATATGATAAGGAGCATGTATCCATTGCATCATTTCCCGGAATGAAGGAACGTACGATAGTGATTAACGGATTTTCAAAATCCTATGCAATGACCGGCTGGAGACTGGGATATGCAGTTGGACCGGAGCTAATTATTGAACAAATGATAAAAATTCATCAGTTCGCGATTATGTGTGCTCCAACTACCAGCCAGTATGCAGGTGTTGAAGCCTTAAAGAATGGCGATTCTGATGTCGCAATGATGCGTGATGCTTACGATAAACGGCGCAGGTACTTGATTCATTCCTTACGGAAAATGGGATTGGAGTGCTTTGAGCCTTTCGGTGCATTTTATGTCTTTCCTTGTATTAAGAGCTTAGGTATGACCTCAGAGGAGTTTGCGACAAAGCTTTTACAGGAAGAAAAGGTGGCGGTGGTTCCCGGAACTGCTTTTGGAGACTGTGGTGAGGGTTATTTGAGAATATCCTATGCATATTCCATTGAGAATTTAAAGATTGCATTGGAACGAATGGAACGATTTGTAGAACGCTATAAAAAATAATTATAATAACAGCCTGCAAGCTGTATCAAAGTCAGCTTAGGGCTGCTATTGCTTTATAAATGAGAAATTCAACGGGCAGGTTTATATCAGTGCCGAAGCGAAGCGCAGTTCGCATCCCTGGGACGAAGTGTCATAGCATGAGCTTTTTATATGATATAGTAATAATTGTGCCAATTATTTGAAAACTATGGCGGAATAAGCCGGATTAGCTCGATATATTGACTATAATAGTTGAAATATAAGTGTGATATGTGTTACAATGTGGAAAGAGACGAAAGAGATACTAGGAGGTGTTGTAATGCCCAATGTTAATGTTGAACATATTAATCCATTCTTAATGGCATCAACAAAGGTACTGAAGGATATGTGCTTTATCGATGCGAAGATTGGAAAACCATACATTAAAAATCCAGCATTTTTTGAAGATACATTAATTATTTTAATTGGTTTCACCGGCGAGATGAAAGGACAAGCAATCATTGCCTTTAGTAATGAAGTTGCCTGCGATATAGCATCAAAAATGATAATGATGCCGATTACTGTAATGGATGATTTGGCAAAAAGTGCGATAAGTGAATTAGGTAATATGATCATGGGCAATACAGCAACAGTATTCTCCACCAAGGGAATTGCAATTGATATAACACCACCGACGGTAGCGAATGGATCAATGTCTTTTACAACGAATTATGCATCCAATATCTGTGTTCCATTAATTTATGAAGAGAATAAAACAATTGAGATTAATATAGCAATAAAAGGTGATTAGTTCACCTTTTTTCTTTTACTTAATAAGTATGAAAAGAGCTGTGAGTTAATAAAACGTATGAATTAGATGGAGTAAATAAGATTAGACTATTGAAAAAGATGATAAGAGTACGGAGGTTAGAATATTGAATATCGTATTGTTAGAGCCTGAGATACCTGCTAACACAGGTAACATCGGAAGAACCTGTGTGGCAACGGGAACAAGACTTCACCTCATCGAACCCATGGGGTTTCGCCTGAGTGAAAAAGAGATTAAACGAGCAGGTCTGGACTACTGGAAGGATCTTGATGTAACTGTTTATGATAATTACCAGGACTTTTTAGATAAGAACCCAAATGCTAAGATCTATATGGCTACAACCAAGGCTCAGCACTCCTATACCCATGTGGAATATGATCCTGACTGCTACATTATGTTTGGTAAGGAAAGTGCAGGAATTCCTGAGGAGCTGTTACTTGATAATAAAGATAATACCATCCGAATCCCCATGGTTGGTGATATTAGGTCGTTAAACCTGGGAAATTCGGTGGCAATTATTCTGTATGAGGCATTGAGGCAGAATAATTTTGAAGGAATGCGTATGGACGGAAAGCTTCATAAGTATAGTTGGGATGAGGCTTAACCTTTATTTATAGTAATAAAAAATTATCATAGTTACTAAAAAATGATTATTAAGTAAAAAGGGTGCTTGATTTAACAAGCACCCTGATGTATAATCAAGACAGAAAAGGTACTCAGATGCAAAATCTGATGCCCTTATATGTATTAACGAATAAGCATCATACTTGGACGGTGGGATGCTTATTTTTTATGCTTATTATCTATATAAGACAATGCCGCGAAGATAACCAACAATAAAGTCAGAACTTCAATTGTATTCATAGGCATCACCCTCTTTCTATTTAATCGAGGGCAATAAACAGAAAATGCATCCCTACATTCTCCTCTTGATTTACACAATAATGATAACAAATAAAGCAAGGAAAAGCTAACATTTTAATATTGTGAAAATACTGAAAATAGTACTATTTTATAGGGAAATTGTACAATTAGAAAATAATTAAGATTCTCAGGAAAGTACTTAAGTGCAAAAAATAGAGTGCCGATGACTCAGCACTCTATAGCTATTCTGATGTTTTAGTTAATGAAAATATAAACTCGGTGCCGACTCCTTCGGTACTGATAACATTAATATTCTCATTATGAGCTTGAATGATTTCCTTGGTAATGGACAAGCCAAGACCTGTGCCTCGCTTATCCTTACCTCTGGAGGGATCAGTTTTATAAAAGCGTTCCCAGATCTTCTTAATGGATTCCTTTGGAATACCAACACCATAATCCTTGACAGAAATGAATATTTTATCACCCTTCTCTTCTGTGGATACCCTGATCTTGGAGTTGGCGTGACTAAACTTAATGGCATTATCAATCAGGTTATAAAGCACCTGCTGGATTTTTCCCATGTCAGCATCCACTAGCATTTCCTTGGAGGAGAAGATCAAATTTAGTGTAATCTTTTTGTCACGGCAGCGGCCTTCAAAGCTTTCTGCCGTCTTTTTTATGATATTGTTAATATCAAAGGAGGTTATATCTAGGAAGTTACCATTGCCCTTTGTCTCAAAGCTATTTAATTCTAATAGATTGGAGGTTAGCTTTGTTAATCGCTCCGTTTCAAACAAAATAATATCCAAATACCGATCCTGCATCTCGTGAGGTATGGTGCCGTCCTTGATTGCCTCTGCAAAGCCTTTAATTGAGGTTAAAGGAGAGCGAAAATCGTGGGAGATATTAGCAACAAATTTCTTTTGGTAGTCGTCCAGCTTGCCAAGCTCACCAGCCATAAAGGATATGGCATCACCAAGATCCCGATATTCACTTAGACCCTTCTGCTTCAAAGTATAATTATAATTACCGGAACTGTATTTCATAGCAGCTTTCGTTAGGTTCTGAAGTGGTATTGCTGTGATGTAATATAAATAAAGAAACATTAAAAACAATAAGGGCATAAATACCAAAAGACAGATATTTACAACATCAATATACTTTGTAGTGTCCTTTGTAATCCCGTTTTGGGAAGTGAGTAAGACAATATATCCACGGATACGTTGGTTATAATCCAAGGTCTTTGTATAGCTGAGCATTGGTTCACTAAAAATTCCGCTGAAATAGTTGTTATCATTAATGACATGCTCCAGGAACTCTGGATTTAAATCCAAAATATTTTTTCCCATAGCCCGATTGGAAGAAGAGGAATCGGCAACAATATTCCCAGCGGTATTTACGATCCATACCCGTATGCCAAGGAAGGTTTCTATGGATTTTAATTGTGTTTTTAAATCTTCTAAGGTTAAATTACTATCATAATAATTATTAATATATTCTGCTGATATGAGTTTAGCTTCCTTTTCAAGTTGAATCAGCTTTTCGGCTCTTAATTGCTTTTCCAGGAAATTAACACCATATGTATTCAAAAGCAAAAAAACTAATACCCCTACGAACAAGAAGCATACAATTAGCCTTGACCATAAGGTCTTTTTCATGGAAACACCAGCCCTTCTATCTCTTTGTAGTCTTTGCTTCGAATTTATAACCAATGCCCCAAACGGTTGCTAAGCTCCACTGTTGATGATCTTTAATCTTTTCTCTAAGACGTTTAATATGAACATCCACAGTTCTGGTATCACCAAAGTATTCATATCCCCAGATATGATCCAGAAGCTGCTCTCTGGTGAACACTTGATTCGGATTAGATGCTAAAAAGTATAGGAGCTCAAGCTCTTTTGGAGGCATTTCTATGGTTGAGCCATAATACTGAACGGAGTAATTGCTTAAATTAATCATTAAATCAGGATAAGACACATAGTTACCGGTCGGAGCAGGAGCGGATACATCCTCTTCCTTAATTTCCGGCTGAAAACGTCTTAAAACAGCCCTGGCTCTCGCGACAAGCTCTTTCGAATCAAAAGGCTTAATGATATAATCATCTGCGCCCAATTCCAGTCCAAGAACCTTATCAAAGATTTCTCCCTTCGCTGAAAGCATGATGATTGGTACTTTTGAGTTTTTTCTGATTTCACGGCATACCTCATAGCCGTCAATGCCGGGCAGCATCAAATCCAGTAATACCAGATTTGGCTGATAGATAGCAAACTGCTTAATTGCCGCCTCTCCATCATTTACAATTAAGGTATCAAAGCACTCCTTTGTTAAATAGAGTGATATAAGTTCAGCGATATTGACATCATCATCAACAACCATTATTTTCTGCTTTGCGATCATGAGCTGCTCCTTTCAAGCTACTTAAATTCAACAATCGTAACACCGTGGTCGCCTTCGCCAAAACCACCGACCCGGTAAGATTTCACATACTTCAATTTTTTTAGATGAGCATGAACCGCATTCTTTAACGCACCGGTACCTCGGCCATGAATTACGGTTACCTGAGGTAAATGTGCAAGATAGGCGTCGTCCAGATACTTATCCAGCTCTGGGAGAGCTTCGTCCACCGTTTTACCGATCAGATTAATATCCGGATGGATACTGGCGGATTTAGACATCTTAATCTTTCCGCTTTGAGTTTTATTTGAACCGGGTTCGTTGATCAGCTCTTCCTCAAGAATTTCAATATCCTTCATATTTACCTGGGATCTTAAAATACCCATCTGAACATAGAGATCTCCCTTTGCATTAGGAAGAGTACTAATGGTGCCCTTGAGGCCAAGACTTATAACGTTGACCGGAGTACCTACTCTGAGATCCTTTACCTGTGTCCTCTTTTTCTGCGTTGCAGCCTTTTTAACCTGGGACATTTGTTGGTCATTTAGCTTTTCGCGAAGACCACCTCGCTCAGACTCCATGTCCTTAATATTGCCGCCTGTCTGCATCCATTTATTATACTTACGGATGCTTTGATCAGCATAATCCTTAGCATCATTAAGGATCTTAGATGCTTGTTCCTTTGCTTCATTTAGCATGCGCTCACGGCTTGCATCAAAGGATTCATTTTTTCTGGCAAGGCTTTTCTTTAACTGTTCAATTTCTGCCTTATATTTGGAAATCGCATCCTGTTCCTTTTCAAGGGTAATTCGACTGGATTCCAGGTCACTGATTACATCTTCAAAGCTCTTATCCTGAGTGCCGATACGTTCTTTGGCGTCATGGATAATATAATCCGGGAGACCAAGCTTAGAGGAGATGGCAAATGCATTACTTTTTCCCGGAATACCGATTAATAATCGATAAGTCGGACGCAAGGTCTCTATATCAAACTCACAAGACGCATTGGTAACGCCCGGTGTGGATAGAGCATAAATCTTTAATTCACTATAATGTGTAGTTGCTAGGGCACGTATGCCCTTCTTATGCAGGTGAGAGAGAATGGACATGGCAAGAGCAGCACCCTCGGTCGGATCAGTACCGGCACCCAACTCATCAAATAATACCAGAGAGCGGTCGTCTGCCTGATCAAGGATCTTAACAATATTCGTCATATGAGAGGAGAAGGTACTTAAGCTCTGTTCAATGCTTTGCTCGTCTCCGATATCTGCATAAACCTCTTCAAATACGGAGAGCTCAGAACCGTCAAAGGCAGGAATATGAAGCCCCGCCTGTCCCATTAAAGTGAGCAAGCCCACGGTTTTCAAGGTGACTGTCTTACCGCCGGTATTCGGGCCGGTGATAATCAGCATGGTGAAATCTCTGCCAAGATGAATGTCAATGGGAACCACCTTTTTGGAATCAATTAAGGGATGGCGTCCTTTCTTAATGTTTACAATCCCTTTTGAATTAAACATAGGCTCAGAGCCTTTCATTTGTTTTGAAAGAGAGGCTCTTGCGAAGATAAAATCAAGCTTTGATAAGGTAGAAAAGTTATATTCCAAATTCTCGGTATATTCTGCAGCTACATTACTCAGATCTGCCAGAATCTTCTCGATTTCCTCCTGTTCCTTGATGGATAGCTCTTTTAGTTCGTTATTCAGACGAACAATTGCCATTGGCTCAACAAATAAAGTGGAACCGGTTGAGGACTGATCATGAATCATGCCCTGAAACTGACTTTTGAATTCAGCACGAACCGGAAGGCAGTAACGACCATTTCTCATAGTAATGATATTATCCTGCAGCATGGTTCTGGAGGAGTTAAGAATGGAGGAGAGCTCACTGTGAATCCGGTCATTTGCAACACGGATGGATCTGCGAATGGATTTTAGAGCAGAGCTTGCATCATCTGCTATCTCTTCTTCTGATATAATACAGCGTTTAATTTCGTTGTTCAAAGGCGTAAGAGGTTCAAGATTAGAAAAATACTCCGTAAGAGAATCTTCGGTCTGTTCCTCATTATCCTTTCCGGTATAACCACCATAAGACTTTAACCTAAGTGTAGCATCCAGATCCGAGCTAATGTGAAGCAGCTCAACTGTACTTAAGGCAGAACCCACCTTTAATCGCATAAGAGAGGGTCTGATATCATGGATCCCGCTAAAGGATACACTGCCCCGTCGAAGATTTCTTGAGAGTGCGTCAGAGGTCTCCTTTTGAAGGCTCTTAATCTCACTGAGATCTGAGGTGGGCAAGAGATTCTTACATAGCTCCCGACCAAAGCTTGTTCCGGCAAGGGAGGATAATTTATCTATAATTTTATTGTACTCTAAGGTTCTTAATGCTTTTTCGTTCATTACTTTATAAAGGCCTTTCCAAATTTTATTATGATACAATGCCCTAAGGCATTCTTTTTCCAAGATAAAAGGTACTATCTCTATTTTACCTTATGTTGTAAGAAAATAAAACATAAAAATAAGGAAATTATTTTACGAATACCATAGAAAACAGGTAAGGGGGATTATTAGAGCTTAATTGCCCTGTGTCATTTGGTCGACAAGTTTCAGTGGATTATTTTATAGTTCTATGGTAATATAACTATGTTAAGTTATGCATGGGAAAATATAACAATTACACAGAAGAGAAAATGATAAGTTATTTATTTCCAAGGGACTTATAGCCTAGTGTTTACAATTAATTCATAATATGTTCATATGTGAGATGTATAATAAATCTTACGCATTAGTATAAAAGCATAGAGAATAACCCTAGTTCCATAAGGAGAAAGTAAATGTCTGAGATTGATAAAGACAATAAGAACTTTGAATTTATCAAAGAGCAAGTAATTGAAAATAAGCGCAGGAAATGGAAGAAAAAGCTGTTTCCTCTTGTTATGACAGTTTCCCTGGCAATTCTCTTTGGAGTTATTGCTGCGGCCACTTTTGTATTGGCTGCACCAAAATTATATAAATTTTTAAGCGGAGATCTTGAAACAAAAACTCCCGTAGATTTTCCGACGATATCTCCGGAAGCAGAAGCGGAGAATACGGCTAATGGAACAACTGTCACAGGGAACGAAGGTATTGAAAATACAACGAATCAGCCCACAGAGTCATCACAGACTGTAACCAATACAGTAATACAAAAGCTGGATGTGAGTGTGGAAGATTATGTGGCAATGTATGATAAGATAAACGAGATGGTGAATAAAGTTGATAAGTCAATTGTCACCATCACAAGCACCTTCCCGGTTGAGGATTGGTTTGGAGCTTCGGAGAAAACGGTTAATACAACCGGTGTTATTGTTGCGAGCAATACCTCGGATTATTTAATACTGGTCAGCCTTGACCGAGTAAAGGGCGCAGATAGTATCCGCGTCAAATTCTCGGATACCAGCTATGTTGATGTGGCATTGCAGGATTATGAAACAGAACTGAATATTGGACTACTTGCACTTAAGATAATGGACATACCTGACCTGCATGTGGACGGACTAGAGGTAGCAGATCTTGGAGAGTCTTACGGAGTGTCCGTGGGTAATCCGGTGATTGCTATTGGTAATCCAAACGGTCATATTAATTCTATGGATGTCGGGATTGTGACCAGCAAAGGAAGCTGTGCTTGTATTACAGATAATCGATTGGATTTGTTTAATACCAATATGGTAGCCAATGATAATAGTGATGGAATTATTCTTAATTTTGACGGTGAGATTGTGGGTTTAATCACAAGAACCTTAAAAGAGGATTTGAATGATGATTTAAGTACGGTGATAGGTATCAGCAGAATAAAGTCAATCATTATCCAAATGGGAATTCAGGAATCAAGAATCTACTTTGGCGTGAAAGCGGATGATATGTCCGAGGATGCGAAAAAGCAGAAATCCGTAAGCAGTGGCATATATATTAACGAGGTATTGGCAGATTCACCGGCTTTTAAGGCAGGACTTCGGGATGGGGACATCATTCTTAGTATTGATGACCAAACAGTACTTAGTACCAGTAATTTTTATAATATCATTTCCGCGTATAAGCCCGGTGATAAGATAACAGTAAGTACGAAGCGTATCTCAGGGAATACGGAAAAGGAAATAGAAGTAGAGGTTGTACTGACAGAGAAAGCACAGTGATTTCTGTAGTGTGACAGTAAAGAAACACATCTGACCTCCAGTGGCTTTACAGCCAAATGATGGTTAATATAAAGTTTAACATAAGAGAATGAAATGTTGTAAATCGAAAGAACAGGCATGGCGAACCAGGCGATGGGATAATTCGATTTACAGCATTTTTTTATTCAAGAAAAGTGAATCAACTTGTTAATCTATCTTGTTTTACTTGTGAATTGCGTGGTTTTATGAATCTTATTATATTTTATACTTTATCTATTTGCCGGTGTGGGTTATAATAAGGATGCTTAAATCGATAAGATCATTATAACAGATCGGGGAGAAAGCCCTGACTTTGTTGTATTTAAATAGGCTATTAATATTGAAAGGCATAGGGATTAGAATGAGATTTATACAAGAATTAAGAGAAAATGATTTTATTAAGAATGAGATATATTTATGTAAGTCTAAGCAGGTGCTGACAGGAAAGAGCGGAAAAAGCTATGTTTCCTTAATGCTCCAGGACAAGACGGGAATGATTGATGCGAAGATATGGGATTTTAATGCGGAGATTGAGCAGTATGAATCTATGGACTTTGTACATATCGATGCCCGTGTAACTAGTTTTCAGGATTCCTTGCAGCTGAATGTCAGCCGTATATACAAAGCCAGAGAAGGGGAATACTATCCAGAGGATTATTTCCCGGTAACAACGAAGAATGTGGACGGGATGTATAAAGAGGTTAAGGAGCTTATTGCATCCATCAAAGAGCCGAATTTAAGAATTCTGGCAGAGGATTTCTTTGTTAATGACTCAGACTTTGTGAAAAGCTTCCGCTATCACTCCGCAGCAAAGGCAGTTCATCACAGCTTTGTGGGAGGGTTACTGGAGCATACTCTGAGTGTGGCAAAGCTCTGTGATTTTTATGCGATGAACTATCCGATCTTAAATAGGGACATACTGATTACGGCGGCTTTATTCCATGATGTTGGTAAAATGCAGGAGCTATCAACCTTTCCGGAAAACGATTATACAGATGACGGTCAGTTATTAGGACATATTTTTATCGGTGCAAATATAGTAAGTAACTATATCAAAAAAGCAAATAAATTTCCGGCAAAGCTTGCTAATGAGTTAATTCATTGTATTCTGGCACATCATGGGGAGCTGGAATACGGTTCTCCTAAAAAGCCGGCTACGGCAGAGGCTTTGGCGCTGCATTTTGCAGACAATCTGGATGCGAAGATGCAAACCATGACAGAAATATTTGCCTCAGCGGACAAGAAATTGGAATGGGTAGGCTACCAGAAGCTATTCGAATCAAATATTAAGCGCAGTACAAAAACAAAGGAATAATATATGCAGACAAGGTTGAAGAAAAACGATCAGGTTGAAATCTTAATAGAGGATATCGGTTCCGAAGGAGAAGGTATTGGCAAGTATGAGGGGTATACCCTGTTTGTCAAGGATACCATGATGGGTGACAGGGCTCTGGTGCAGGTAATGAAGACCGGAAAGAGCTATGGCTATGCCAGACTGGTTAAGCTACTAGACCCTTCAATATTTCGGGTTGAGCCAAGATGTCCCATAGCAGCAAAATGCGGTGGCTGCCAGCTGATGCATGTGGATTATCAAAAGCAGCTGGAGTATAAGGAAAACAAGGTGCGTAACTGTCTCACCAGAATAGGTGGTTTCGCAGATATCCTGATGGAGCCTATTAGCGGTATGGAGGAACCCTATTACTACCGTAATAAATCCCAATATCCGGTGGGAAGGAATAAGGATGGAAGTGTTGCTATCGGCTTTTATGCCGGCCGCACTCACTCCATTATTGATACAAAGCATTGCTATATTGGAGCGAGAGTGAACGAGGATATCCTGGCCTACTTACGTTCCTTTATTGAGGACAAGCGGATAGAACCCTATGATGAAGAGGGGCATAAGGGCTTATTACGACATATTTTAATTCGTATGGGCTTTAACAGCGGTGAGATTATGGTCTGTCTTGTGATTAATGGAACGAAAATTCCGGACCAGGACGAACTGGTTGAAGGCTTGCGTAAGATACCGGGAATGAAGAGTATCTGCTTAAATGTCAATAAAGAGAAAACCAATGTCATTCTTGGGAATAAGGTAATTCCACTCTGGGGTGAGCCGTATATTACGGACTCCATTGGAGAGGTTAACTATCAGATTTCACCTTTATCCTTCTATCAGGTGAATCCGGTTCAAACAAAGAAATTGTATGATCTTGCTTTGGAATATGCCGATTTAAACGGTGATGAGGTCGTGTGGGATTTGTATTGCGGGATCGGAACCATATCTTTGTTCCTGGCTCAAAGGGCAATGCAGGTATATGGTGTTGAGATAATTCCTCAGGCCATTGAGGATGCAAAGAAGAATGCAGAGTTAAATGGTATTAGGAATGCAGAATTCTTTGTGGGAGCTGCCGAGGAGATTCTTCCGAAAAAGTATAAGGAAGAGAAGATTAAGGCGGATGTTATTGTTGTTGATCCTCCGAGAAAGGGCTGTGATCAGAGCTTGCTCGATACAATTCTAGCTATGGCGCCAAAGAGAGTGGTGTATGTATCCTGTGATCCAGCGACCTTGGCTAGGGATTTGAAGTATCTTTGTGAGAGGGATTATGAGTTGACAAGGGTTAGAGCGGTGGATCAGTTTAGTCATTCGACGCATGTAGAGACGGTTGTACTTTTGTCCTACAAAAAATGTTGAAATTCAATCGATAATGATATAGAACAATAAATGATGATATCGTACAATAAATATTGATATCCCCTTCAACAATAATTACGTTTTAGTAAATTAGTTGAAGGGGATTTTTTATGGCAAAAAATCCAATAGATCAAATTAAGTCAAATCATCCCGAAGTGCATCAATAATATTTTCTTTTTTTATCTTGCTAGTGGCATATAGCATTGTAATAAATACAACAAAGAGCACACCAAACACACATATTGCCATAATGCCCAAGGGGAACACAAAATCAATGTTGTCTGCTCCACCAACGACCATACCCTGATAAATCAGGCAGGAAAGAATTCCTGAGAGAGGTAGACCCCATAGCAATGTCCGTGCTCCATAAAGAGCGCATTCAAAGAGCATCATCTTATTAAAATCCCGATCGGACATCCCGACAGAACGAAGGATGGCGAATTCCCTTCTGCTCAGCTTAATATTGGTAGAAATCGTATTAAATACGTTCCCAACCGCGATCAGCGAAATCATAGTGATAAAAACAGTTGAGAAAAGCTTGACAATGAAGTTGATATTGCGGTTTTCTTCCAGTATCTGATAGACATTGTACAGACTATAGTCGGCGGCAACGCCGGCTCCATCAATTATGGTTTGAATCTTTGCAGTAGACTCACCTGGATTCTCTGACTGGAAGGTCATGCCCAGCTTTGTTGGCTTTACAGTGGCATTGAGTGCATCAAACTGTGGTTTTACCTCGTAAGGAGCAATCACCATAAGAGAATACCCGGTCCAATCACCGGGATATGCGGGCAGCAGATCCGGATAGTCTTTTACAAAGGTCACATCGAGTGTTTTTGTCTGGTCTCCGATCTTGGAGCGGAGTGTAAATTCCATAGGCTGCTCCTGTGTATACCAGCTCCCGGGCAAAATTCCCGCCATAATCATTTTATTGTCCTGCCCAGAGTATTCCTCTGGGGACAAACCCAGACCGCTTAGCAGTTTCTGATAGACGCTGTCCTCAACAAACTGAATATCCAATTGCACATCCACGGTTTCACCAGTTCCATCATAACCGAGGGGTTTACCGTACTCGTCAATAAAATGACTAGACAGATCACCGGTATTTAGTACACAGGAATAGGTGGAGAGAGCCTGATAAGAGCTCTGTGTTATGCCGTCGGCAGTTTTCAGCTCATCGTAAAGCTGGAGCAGCTCGCTTTCCTCCATATCTCGTGTATAGAAACAGATGTCATATTCCTCCATTACCGCGGATGAATTATTCGCCAGCTGATTCAAATAGGTTCCGAAAGAGCTTGCCGACACAAACAACACGACGCTTAACGTAAGCGAAAGGATAATGCTGCGGTAACGCCGCCGGTTTCTCTTGAAATTTTTTAACACAAGTATTTCCTCTAAACCAAATAGGTGCTCTGAGAGCTTTGAGATTCTTATGGCTTTGGTTTCTAACTTGACCTCGTTTGTCTGGCGGATACATTCCATCACAGGTATCCCGGCGGCCTTCTTTGCCGGAAGATAGGCTGAGATCAAAATGGTGATCATACTAATCACCGCAGCAGCAATAAGAGCAGGAACAGACACCACCAAAGTCAAGGATACATTGTCATACATAACATTAACGAAATTCTTTTCTACAAGAGCAAGCACAAGCTTGATGCTTGGTATCCCTACTATAATACCGATCGGAATACCGATTGTACCGATGCAAAGACCCTCAAACAGTACAGAATAGCGCAGCTGCTTTTCCGTGGCACCTACCGACATGAGAATACCAAACTGGTGTGTACGTTCATTTAAGGAGATGTTGAAGGAGTTATAGATCAGAAACACGGAACCCAGCATAACCAGGGCAATCAAAATACTGCCAATGGAATACAGAAGAACTGTAATTATCCTCTCCCCTGAAAGTCCCATAAAACGCAATACTGCATCATTTAAGACGTAACTGTGCCTGTTTGATATGCTGCTCGCATAAGAATGAACCTGATAAGGGTTCTTCAACGTAATAAACACGCTAAGACTATCTGCTGCAGCTGTATCCTCTATTGTGATTAAGGTGTATCCGGGTGCAGCATATTCCTCAATTGCTGGTCGTTGGCAGATGCCGACAACCGTATATGTTTTCTCGGTCGTGGGTACTAGGGATTCTTCTCCTGCATAATAGGAATCGTGTTGACTAAGCTTCTGACCGCTCTTCATACGGTTTCCAACCGAAAGCGTGAGGGTATCACCCACTAAAATTTTCACACCGGCATTAGCCGCAATATGAGCAGGTATCACGATTTCGCTGCTGTTCTCCGGCAATCTGCCATAAAGCAGCTCGATGGGGAGCGTATCCATGGCTTTCTTATCCCAACCGGTAATAAATAAATAGGGCTTGCTGGGATTTCGTCCATTCTCCAGTGAAGCATAGCCAAGGTTCTGGAGCGTTACCGCCTTTGCCACTTGGCTGTTCTCTGACTGTTCCTGTACAAAGGAGGAATCTGTGTCCGGGATTTCAATATGCCAATCACCATATTTGGCGACAGCACCGTTTATTAAATAGTTTTGCAGAGAAATGGCAAAGCTGGCTACTGCTGTAATCATGGCGGTGGACAGAACCACTCCGATCACCGTTACAATTGTACGGGTACGGCTCTTTTTCAAGCTTTGCAGAGTGATTTTGTTAAAAATATTCATGGCCTCACCCTCTCGTCCCTCACTACTTTGCCGTCTGATATGCTAATAATACGGTCTGCCTGTAGAGCGATATTTTCATCATGGGTAACTAGGATTAGGGTCTGTCCATATTTTTTATTGCTTTCCTTTAGAAGCTTGATGATTTCATGTCCATTTACACTGTCCAAGCTGCCAGTGGGTTCATCGGCAAGCATGACCGACGGTGCATTCATCAAAGCGCGGCCGATGGAAACACGCTGTTGCTGACCGCCTGAAAGCTGATTTGGTAAATGTGTCTTGCGGTCTTTTAATCCAATCATATCAAGCAGATCATTCAGCCTCTCCTTGTTGACCTTGCGTTTGTCCATCAGAATGGGCAGGGTGATGTTTTCTACCACGTTCAGAGTGGGAATGAGGTTATGAAACTGGTAAATCAGTCCAACCTGGCGCCTGCGAAAAATTGCCAGTTTTTCATTGCTTTGGCCGTAGACATCCTGTCCTTCCAAGTACACCTTTCCGCTTGTCGGCACGTCCACGCCGCCAATGCTGTGAAGCAAGGTGGATTTGCCCGAACCGGAGGAACCAATGATAGCGGTAAACGCCCCCTTTTCGATGGTAAGTGAAACATGGTCAAGGGCGATAACCTGGTTTTCACCCTTACCGTAAACTTTACATAGATTTTCAATTTTTAAAAACTCCATTATGTGAGTCTCCCTTCTAATGTATCACCCATATAATAGAACCTTCCGCTTACAACTCTGTGACTTTCCGGTGACAGATTCGTCACTTTGGGAAACGTATGGCAAATACCGCGCCGCCCTGGGGATGATTTTTTGCGGTAATTATTCCGCCCTGACGGGTTATAATCATCTTGCAAAGAGCTAAGCCAATCCCATAGCCTGTAGTGCTAGAATTTTTTCCACGATAAAACCGGTCAAAGAGGCAGGGTAAATCTTCTTTAGCAATGCCCCCGCCGCTGTCATGGATGATAAGCTCGGTATACAAGGGATTGTCAACGCAAACAATCTTAAGTATCCCGTTCTCGCCTGCGCTTTCCATGCAATTTTTCAGGATATTTTGAAGCGCCTGCGAGAGCCAGCCTAAATCACCCTTGATCAGGATTCCTTTCGGCGCATCTATTTTCAATTCAATATTGTACAAGTCCATTGGCACCAGGAGTGGACGAAGTGCAGTATGGATCAAATTGGTTACCTCCAGTTCCTCCTTTTGGAATACTACAATGCCCGCGTCTAAGCGGGATATGTTCAAGAGGGAAGTGATCAGCCAGTCCATTCGCAAAAGCAAATCCTCTGTTTCTCGAAGAAACGCTTTTCGCTCATTTTCATCAGGATTATTGGCTAACAAGGACAGAATGAGATTGACAGAGGTGAGCGGGGTTCGAAGCTGATGAGCTATGTCGGCCAGGGAATCGGCAAGATGCTGTTTTTCATTTTTTAATGCCTCATTTTGCTCACGAATACGTAGTGTCATTTTTGTTATCTCACTGTGCAGGATAGAAAGCTCACCCTCGTTTGATTCACCAATATACAGATGCTCCGCATTATGAAGTACAAGGTCGATCTGATCTGAAATACGTGCAATGCTTATGTACCTGGCTTTGGTGAAGAAATAAAAAACTGTGCCAAAAGCAGCAGCAGAAGAGAGAGCAAGGACTCCTGCTGCCGTATTGATAACAAATCCTATAATTACAGCAACGGCAGCTATTAGGAAGAATAATATTGCAAACAGCCGGAACTCTCTATTGCGTAGCATACTCATCCCCCAATCGATATCCTGTCCCACGAACAGTCAGAATGATTTGCGGGTTTGCCGGATCGTTCTCAATCTTTTCCCTCAGGCGTTTGATATATACAGTCAAGGTATTGTCATTGACAAACTCGCCTGCCACGTCCCACAATTCGTCAAGCAGCCTGCCCCTCGTAATAATGATCTTTGGGTTATTAATAAACACCAGTAACAAGCGGTATTCTAATGCTGAAAGAAAAACCTCGCTGCTGTGTTTTTTTACAATGCCGCTTGCCGTATCGACCTGAAGCCCGCGAATTTCAAAACCCGATGCGCAGCGTTCGCTTTTTCTCAGAGCGGTTCCGATTCTTGCAATTAGTTCACGGGGCCGAAAAGGCTTGGTGATATAGTCGTCCGCGCCCATGTTCAGCCCGGTGACAACACTCGCTTCATCGCCGGAAGCCGTCAGAAAGATCACTGGAACATCTTGACTTTCTTTAATTTCGGTACAAATCGTAAAGCCATTTCCGTCAGGCAATGAAATATCCAGTAAAGCCAAGTCAAATCGATTTCCTGTAAGCGCGGAAAGAGCCTCACTCCGGGTAGCGGCGTGAGTGACGGTAAATCCCTCCGAGCGGAGTAAAAGTATAAGGTTTTTAGCGATTGCTTTATCGTCTTCAACCAAAAAAATTCGTTTCATTTATAATTATCATCCTTTCCTTTCTTGCTCTTTTATCTGTCGTATTACTAACGCCAAAGGGAACATACCGGGTATGCTCCTTTTTCATCGATTCTCCATCCGGCGTAGCAATGGTATATAACCTTCTGTTCGTAATAGCCCAATGTCTGCGGCTCCATTTATCGATATAT
>JAQZBD010000194.1 GCA_029239235.1 Herbinix sp. | reverse complement strand
CATCCCATGATTGCCTGTACTTGGCAATTATGGGATGTTAAAGGCAAGCCCAGGTGGATATAGATACAATCATATTCACCTCACAGCCTAAACCTTTCCCATTTATCGCCCAAAATCATTCTATGAATTTATGTAACCTTTTACTTTGATTTTGATTTAGAATACACATCAAAAGCTACCGCCCCTAAAAGCACAAAGCCTTTAATTGCTTGCTGCCAGTCAATACTGATACCCATAATAGACATACCATTGTTCAATACACCCATGAGTAAACCACCGACCATAGCTCCAACAACTGTACCAATACCACCCGAGGTAGAAGCTCCACCGATGAAGCAGGCTGCAATGGCATCCAATTCAAAGTTAACGCCGGCTTTTGGTGTAGCAGAGTTAAGTCTTCCGGTAAATACTACACCGGCAAGGGCTGCCAATACTCCCATATTCGCATACACCCAGAACATTACCTTCTTCGTATTAACACCGGATAATTGGGCTGCTTTTGCATTTCCACCGAAAGCGTAAATATGTCTGCCCGGTATTGTCTTTAAAGTAATAAAGGAATAGATTAACACCAGGGCGATTACAATCACTAGCACCATTGGAATTCCTTTATAGGAAGCCAGAGAGAAGGTAAAGGCGTTCAGAATCACTAAAATGCCTACAACCTGTGGAATAAAAATCTTATATGGCGTCACTTCAAAACCATATTTCTTTTTATTCTTTCTACCATTCAGTTCTTTTAGCACATAGAGCACAGAGGCTACAATACCAAGTAGAATGGCAAGAAGATTCAATCCTCCGGTACTTGCTATATCCGGTATAAACCCGGAAGCCAGGAAGGTATAACCGGCCGGCAGCGGCGCAAGGCTGGTGCCCTGCAACACAACTAAGGTAAGCCCTCGAAAGATCAACATACCTGCCAGGGTTGCTATGAAGGCAGGTACACCCACATAGGCGATCCAGAATCCTTGCCAGCATCCAATTGCTAAACCTAATAAAATAGAAGCAAGGACGGTTGGAAGAACCGGTATATTCATCTTCAGCATCATAATAGCTGAAATCGCACCTACAAAACCAGCAACAGAACCGACAGAAAGATCAACGTTACCACCGGTTAAGATACACAACAGCATACCGATCGCAAGAATTAATATGTACGCATTCTGTGAAATCAAGTTAGAGATATTCAACGGCTTTAGTAGCACCCCGTCTGTTAAAATCTGAAACAAAATAATTACTACTACCAATGCAATAACCATAACATACTGGCGTAGATTACCCTTTAAAAAATCACCCATCTTACCCATGATACCCCTCCTGATGACTCTGCATTATACAATTCATTATGCTGACTTGCGAAGCCTCATCAGCAGATAATTCTCCTACAATTCTACCTTCATTCATTACATAAACTCTGTCACACATACCTAAGATCTCCGGTAGCTCTGATGATATCATTATTACCGCTTTTCCATTTTCAGTCAACTCATTAATAACAGAATATATTTCATACTTAGCACCGACATCAATACCACGAGTTGGCTCATCAAGAATTAATACATCCGGATCAGAGAATATCCATTTACTGAATACTACCTTTTGCTGATTTCCACCAGACAAATTTCCAGTCTTTTGAAGAATGCTGGAAGATTTAATTCTTAGCTTATTCCGGTAATCCTCCGCAACCTTAACCTCTTTATTCTCATCAATCACAACACCCTTACTGATCTTGTGGAAAGCCGTTAAACTGATATTATGTTTAATGCTATCCATTAAAACCAGACCTGCATTCTTTCTATCCTCCGTCGTATAGGCGATGCCATGTTTGATAGCATCCTTAACATTCTTTACACTGATTACTTTTCCGTCTTTTATAATTGTTCCTTGAATCTTTTTACCATATGATCTACCAAATACACTCATTGCAAACTCGGTGCGTCCAGCGCCCATGAGGCCGGCAATTCCGACCACTTCGCCTCTTCTTGTATTAATACTGATATTCTTTAAAATATGTTTTGATTCATCCTTAGGATCATACGCATTCCAATCTTTAACTTCAAAGCAAACCTCACCAATTTTATGACTTCTTTTTGGGAACCGGTCAACCAGGTCACGTCCAACCATCCCTTTAATAATTCTGGCTTCGGTAATCTCATCCTTACCCTTCACCAAGGTCTCGATTGTTTTACCGTCACGTATCACGGTTATTTCATCTGCTACTCTTGTAACTTCATTCAGCTTATGTGAAATAATAATACTTGTAATACCATGGTTCTTAAGGTCTAACAATAAATCCAGCAAATGCTTTGAATCTTCATCATTTAATGCTGCGGTAGGCTCATCTAAAATCAGTATTTTAACATCCTTAGCAAGGGCTTTAATAATCTCAACCAGCTGTTGCTTGCCCATTCCGATATCCATGATTCTAGTTTCAATATTTTCTTTTAGTCCAACCTTTTTCATCATTTCCATAGTTTTTAAACGGGTCTTATCCCAACTAATAAACGGTCCCCGATTGGTTTGTTCGTTACCAAGAAAGACATTTTCCGCAATTGAGAGCTGTGGAATCAAGGCAAGCTCCTGGTGGATAATTGCAATACCCTTCCCTTCGCTTTCCTTAATATTCTTAAACTCACATACCTGTCCTCCGATAACAATATCTCCTTCATAGGTTCCATAAGGATATACACCGCTTAAGACGTTCATCAAGGTCGATTTACCAGCTCCGTTTTCTCCTACCAGCGCATGAATATGACTGGGTTTCACTTGCAGATTAACGTTATCGAGAGCCTTAACGCCAGGAAACAATTTCACTATATTCCTCATTTCCAATGCATATTGTTCCATACTTCCACTCCTTTAGCATCCGCTTTAAATTCTGATTCTTGGGTGCCGCTTATGATTTGATACCAAAATGCCGGTTAGCATTTCCCTACTAACCGACATTTCAGTAGCTAAGCTTATCTTAATTATTTAATATCATCTGCTGTTAAATATCCTGAATCAATTACTAATTCCTGATAATTATCCTTTGTTACAACGAATGGCTCAAGAAGATAAGATGGAACGATTTTCACATTGTTATCATAGGTTTCAGTATCGTTAATCTCTGGTTCTTTGCCGGAAAGAACTGCATCTACCATGCCCGCTGCAACCTTCGCAAGTTCACGTGTATCCTTCAAAATTGTTGAATACTGATCACCGGATACAATTAATTTAATAGAAGCTGCTTCTGCATCCTGACCTGATACAACCGGTATATCTGCACCTGTCAAACCAAATGCTGTTGTAGCAGACAAGATACCTCTGGATAAACCATCATATGGAGATAATACACCGTGAAGTGTCTTTCCATCTGTATAATTAGCTGCAAGAATAGCATCCATACGAGCCTGTGCTACAGCTCCATCCCATCTTAAGGTACCAACTTCATCCTGTGTAACCTGACCGGAAGGAACAACAACAGTACCATCATCAATCAATGGCTGAAGAACATCCATCGCGCCCTGGAAGAAGTAGAAGGAGTTTGTATCATCAGGGGAACCTGCAAATAACTCAATGTTATAAGGTCCTTCACCTTTAAGAGCTTTCATACCGTCCACTAAGGACTGTGCCTGCTGCTGACCTACACGTCTGTTGTCGAAGGTTGCATAATAGGAAACTGCATCGGTATTAACTAACAAACGGTCATAAGAAATAACTTTAACGCCCTCAGCTGCTGCTGCATCCAAGGTATCGGAAAGTGTGGAACCGTCGATTGCTGCAATAACTAATACCTTTGCACCTTTGGTAATCATATTTTCAATCTGAGATTTCTGGGTTGGAATATCGTCCTCTGCATACTGTAAATCAACAGTATAGCCTTTTGCTTCTAATATTTCTTTCATCGCTGCACCGTCTTTGATCCAACGTTCACTAGATTGTGTTGGCATCGCAATGCCTATGTACTGTCCTGAACCTGTCTGCTCCGTTGCTGCTGCCGCCTCAGTTGGCTCTGCTTCTGTTGCTGCTGCCTTGGTAGGCTCTGTTTTTGTTGTTTCCGTTGTATCGGTTTTGTTGCCGCAAGCTGTGAACATTGAAACAGACATTGCAAGTACTACAAGTAATGATAATACTTTTCGAACACCCCATTTGTTTCTTTTCATAAAATCCTCCTTGTGATTTGATATGTTTTTGTTTATTTATGCTAAACTATAGTTCTGCTATAGTTAACACCAAAATTATTCGTAACAACAGTTTCAGTATTTTTCTTTCGTAAACTTTCGTTTATGTTCGTTTTGTATTTCGTTTTTGTTTTTATGTTTGAATCATACCACCGACATATATAATTGTCAACAATTATTTAAAATTATTTATTTTTTTATTATGCACTTTATACATACACAAACGAAGAATACGTAGAAATCCTTGATTTATGGCACATTTTAACAGGTTAACTTTCACAAGGAATTACATTTTTATCACAGGTATATCAGCAACTTTTATTTTAAAACTACTCTTTTATGGCTGAATTACCACCTGTAACCTTGTATGAATTTTCGTTTTGTATTGTTTCTACGTTTTTTTGTGTTTGTTATTGTTTTTTTTAGTAGAATCGTGTATGATAATCAAGTAAATCGCTTTTTAGCTAGTACTATGCCCTTTACTACTACGAAAAGATAGGAAAACGATATGTTTGCAATCGAACGAATACGAATTATTAAAAACTACTTGTTAAAGGATCATAAAGTATCCGTAGCCAAATTAAGTGAGCTGCTTAATGTTACCGAGGTTACGATACGCCGAGATCTGGAGAAGCTGGAAACAGAGGGGTTTTTAAAACGTACCCATGGCGGTGCTGTTTTGCTTGATCCTAATGTGGAGCCAATTTGGGACGAGTCAGATTCTCTCGAGGATGTACAGCTGTATCAAGAAATTGCAGATACTGCCTTCCACCTCGTAGGTGACGGCGAAGCAATTATGCTTGCCACCGGTAATGTTAATGCCTATATTGCCAAGGCTCTGTCCATGCGAAGTAATCTGACTGTTGTGACCAATGACTTACAGATTGCTGCTGCATTTGCACATTCTCCGAATAACCTGATACTTCTCGGTGGTGATCTGGACGATAATGCTGTATATGGACAGATGACGATTGATAATTTAAGAAACTTTTCTTTTGATCATATTTTTATAGAAATTGACGGTCTTAGTGAGACTGTAGGGATGACCGTTTCCAGCACAAAAAAAGCCACTCTAATACAGCACTCCATAAAGCTGGCTGATTCGGTGACTGTTGTCTGCTTATCCCGTTTTTTTGGCTCTAAGTCCCTTTATCGTGTTGGAAATCTAAATATTGCGCATCGTGTTCTGACTGATTCACAACTGGAAGATCAATACAAGAAATTTATCTACAATCAAAACATTCCTCTTTTTACTTCCATTGATGTTTATGAAAATTAGTTCTGATCAGGAGGTTCACTTTGAATAATCCATTGCTTGAACTTAAGAATATTAACCTAGAAGTATTTAATTTCCAGCTTAGGGATATTAACATCTCCCTATATCCGGGGGAAGTACATATGATCATGGGTGAGAACGGCTCCGGCAAGAGTATGCTGATGGAGCTGATCAGCGGCATGATTCAACCAGATTCCGGTGATATTTATTTTGATGGGCAACTGGTCAAACCCAGAAGCCTGTCCTTTTATTCTACTCATGAACTAATCTTTATTCAGCAGCACTCCACCCTATTAGAGAATCTCACGGTGGCAGAAAATTTATATTTTCATAACCTGCCTTATAAGAACAAGATGCTGCATTCTATTGATTACGATAAGCTGAATAAGCAATTCAGAGATTTAATCCTGGAGCTAAACCTCCCCATACATACCACAGACACAGTCAAAACACTTGGCTTAGCTCAGCGGCAGATGATTGAATTCTGCAAAGCCTACATCTCCGATGCGAAGGTTGTCATACTGGACGAACCCTCTGGTGCGCTTACCCCCAGCGAACGAGAGCTGCTTTACCGAATCGTTAATCAAATCAGAACCCGGGGTGCAGGTGTATTCTATATTACACACCGAATCGATGATACAATGAAAATCGGTAATCGGATCTCTATTATAAAAAATGGTGAGCTGGTCGGTACTAAAGTTATCAAGGAGACCACAGAAGACGAACTGCTGCATTTATTAGTAGGTTCTCGAATCAAGGAACGCTTTCCAAAGATTAAATTCAAAAAAGGCAAGACCTTACTTTCTGTCTCGGATCTGGGCTATGAAGATAAGCTTGCTAATATTAATTTCCAGCTACGTGAAGGGGAGATTCTGGGTATCACCGGACTTGCGGGCTCCGGAAGAACTCTTCTTGCCCATTGCTTATTTGGTATGGCCGCATATCACGGAGATATCTATGTCAACGGAAAATTAATACAAATCCACAGCCCTCGGGATGCCATTCGCAACGGGATCGCTCTTATGCCTGAAAACAGATTCGAAGATTCCATCTTCCAAAGTATGGATACCAATGAAAACGTTGCTTTTCCATCACTGCATCGCTTCTCCAGAAATAAGGTTATTAATTATGATTATATGAAGCAGACCGTATTGGATTATATCATAAAAATTAATCTCCCCTATATCAACCGCAGAAGTATTCTTTCCTATAGTGACGGCAGTCTTCAAAAAGCAATCTTTGCCAAGTGGATGATGAGCCGGGCTAAGATTTTTATTTTAGATGAACCAACTCGTGGAATTGATTTGGCAAGTAAAATTGATATTTATAATTTTTTAAATGATATGACAAAAAAGAGTGCGGCCATTATCTATATTTCCTCGGATATCGATGAAATTATGGGTGTCTGCGACCGGGTTGCCATACTATCCGACAAAACCTTAGTATGTGATTTGCCAACCGGTGCTACTACCGCAGAAGAAATAACCGGCTTGCAGGTTCGTATCTCTGCTAATTCAAGCTCTGTATATGCAAATAAAAATTAATAATAAATCAGGGGAAAAGACCAATGTGATCTCTTCCCCTGTTGTTCTTATAATGCAATCGCACTTTCTTCGATCTCGTTAATATTCAGCCCTGTAAAATATCCTCTTGGTATTGCCGGTGTTAATTCAAAGGAGGATTTCAAATCATAATGTGCTCTCTTTTCGCTGCTGATTGCAATACCATGCAATACCTCCAAAGCATGATATGCCATCTCTTTGCTTGCCCTATTTGGTCGTCCTTTTCTTAGGGACCAAGCCATCTCAGCTACTCCAAGTCCTCTGAATTCTTCCTGGAACGGGTGTGTCTGCTGCATCACGAAAGGTTCATTATTACCTTTTAATAATACGTGGACCTC